>JAYUSJ010000040.1:0-26882 GCA_043755735.1 Verrucomicrobiaceae bacterium
AAAAGTGCGCGATGTCGGTCGAGGTAGGCGCGGGTTTTCTCGTCGCCTTTGTCCACTTTGATCTGCTCCACGCCGGGGTCGCTCTCCACGTAGAGCAGGTTGTGGCATTGGAGCAGGTCTTCGTTAAACTCCTGCGCGCCGCACACGTTCAGCACGGCGTCGGCGGTGCGATAAAGCTCGCGCACTTTCTCTAGCGACATGCCCGCCGTGGGATTGCCTGGGAGAAAGCGGGCGCAATAGCTCCAGCGGTCTTCAAATCCAAACTGCCGTGAGAGCCGCTCCAGAACCTCGGCGGCGTAGGCGTAGTTTTCATTCTCCTCGTAGGTCACGGGATTGTAGGGGTAGCGCGCCGAGTCTTCGACGTAGTAAACCTCGTGCCCGAGTCGCTGGAGCCCGACGATGTAATGAATGTGCTGCCAGACAACGCCCGCAATCGGGCAGCCGCCTTGAAACCCCATGACAACAATACGCTTTCGCTTCATATCGGCATTGAATCCGACAAAGCGCGGTGAGTTGCGACGCAAATCTTTGCGAAAAACATGCAGGGAGAAATTGCGGCAAAGAAAAGCCGCGCTTCAGAAGGGTGGGGAGCCGAATCAGTTGTTCCCCCCAGAATCCGACCCAGTCATCCCCACCCTTCTAAAGCGCGGCGAAGAAACCTATAGAACATCCGCTCGCGCGCTCGCAAGAAGAATTTTTAAATTTTTTGAACCTCGTTTGCGGCTGGCTGTCCAAGGGGCGTTGGGGATTTGAGTAGTGGCGCGATTTGTCATCTTTCGCCGTCTTTCACAAATAAGGAGATGTTACCAAGCGAATGCCGCGTCGCAGCTACGACTTGCTTGGGCGGTCTCGCCAAACGCTGCCAAAACGCGGCGAATCGTCTGATGGTTTCCGCAAGATGGTATGGGTTCCTCGGGCGACCCGCCGGGAACCCAACTGCGGGCGAGTCGCCCGCGCAGACTGATGCAGGCGGGTCGCCTGCGCCACTACCGGGGTTACGGCTCGCCGTACAGCCTGTGCGGGGTGATCTCTACCGACCGCACACCGTCGCCGACCCAAACGACGCCGTCTTGGACGGTGACCTGGAGTTTCATCGTGCGTTGGGTCAATAAAGCGAGCGTCTTGCTCTGTTCCGCAGGAATCTGCCACACGGTGAGGTTGCGTGCGCGGGTGATCTTGGTGGCGATTTCGGCCCACCATATCGCCGTGCTGCTGCTGAAGGAATACACGGATACCTTTTTTGCGCGGCCGCTGGCTTTCATCAGTCGCCGGTCGTCGGGTTGCCCGACTTCGATCCAATGTTCGACCTGTCCGGTGAGATCGCGCTGCCAAAGGCTCGGGCCGTCCGTGTCGCAAATGTCCTTACCAAATTCAAGTTCGCCGAGGTCGTTGTTGCTTGGCACATTGAGCGCGAAGGCCAGGAAGCGAATGAGCATGCGCTCGTTCGTCTCGGAAGGATGCGAGGCCACGGTGAGGCTATAGTCGCCGTAAAGGTTGCGATCCATGTCCGAGAGCTCGGCCTGGAATTTGTAGATGGTTGCTTTCAGCGCCATGATGTGGCGGTTGGTTTAACGAGCCGTCGCTGGCGAGTAAACCGGCAATCCCTCGATATCGCGAGAACAGCCCTTTCGCCGGCTCAGTATTCCCTCGCCAAAAGATAGTCCGCGAGAGCGCGCAGGTCGTCCGCTTTCGCCCCGAACACCGCCAGGCTGCGATGCGCGAGGGTGGTGAGGCGGTGCGCTTCTTTGCGGCTCTTTGCCAGCCCGAAAACCGCAGGGTATGTGGCCTTCTGGGAATGGATGTCTTTGCCTGCGGTCTTGCCGAGTTTCTCGCTCGATTGGGTGACATCGAGGATGTCGTCGATAACTTGAAAAGCCAGGCCGACACTTTGGCCGAACGTGGTGAGCGCTTTAAGTTGCGCATCGGTCGCGTTGGCGCTCATGGCTCCGAGACGGATGCTGCTCGTCAGCAATGCGGCGGTTTTGCAGCGGTGAATGTATTGAAGCTCCGCCCCGGAGAGCTTTTTTCCTTCGCCTTCGAGGTCCGCGACCTGCCCGCCGACGAGCCAGCGGCTTCCGGATGCGTGTGCGAGTTCTGCGATGAGCGCGGCGGTGTTGTAGCGTTTTGTCGTCGCGGCTTTGGCGAGGATTTCGAATGCGACGGTCAGTAGCGCATCGCCAGCCAGGACGGCTATGCCATCGCCGAAAACCTTGTGATTTGTCGGGCGTCCGCGGCGGAGGTCGTCGTCGTCCATGCACGGCAGATCATCGTGGATGAGCGAGTAAGTGTGGATGCACTCCACCGCACACGCTGCGGGAAGCGCGGCGTCGAGCTTCCCCCCGCAAGCCTCGGCTGCGGCGAGGACGAGCACGGGACGCAGTCGTTTTCCGCCTGCAAAAATCGAGTAGCGCATCGCCTTGTGGATGGTGACGGGCTTGACGGATTCCTTCGGAAGAAAGCGGTTCAGCGCACGATCGACGAGCTTCGTGCGCCGGGTGAGGTATGCGGCCAGATCCATTTACAGAACGCCTTTGGTGCTCGGGATTCCGGTGACGCGGGGATCGAGCTGGCAGGCTTGATCCACGGCTTTGCTCAGTCCTTTGAAAAGCGCCTCGGCCATGTGGTGCGCATCGCGTCCGTAGAGGATTTCGGTGTGCAGATTGCACCCGCCATGAACGCTGAATGCGCGCATGAATTCCTCCACGAGTTGAAACGGAAACCCGTTGATACTGCCCACGCCGGACGGCACGCGGTGCTCAAGGAATGGCCGGCCGGAGAAATCCACGACGACGCGAGCGAGGGTCTCATCCATCGGTAGGTAGGCCCAGCCGTAGCGGCGCACGCCCTTTTTATCGCCCAGCGCTTTTGCAAATGCCTGGCCAAGCGCGATGCCGGTATCTTCCACCGTGTGGTGGAAATCCACCTCGATATCGCCGACGGCATTAACCTCGAGATCGAACAGACCATGCCGCGCAAAGAGCGTGAGCATGTGGTCGAAAAACGGGATGCGAGTGGAGATGGTGCTGGAGCCGGAGCCCTCGATGGTGAGGGAGATGCGGATGTCCGTCTCGCCCGTCTTGCGGTGAATCTGTGCGTTGCGTGGCATGGTGAAAATTATTGGTCGAGGATGTTGCCCGAAGGGTCTTTGAACTTGGTGAACGCCTTCCGAATGATCGCACCGAACGCGATAAGAACGGCGAGGATAATCCATGCGGCGGGCTTGGAGAAAAAGGATTCCTCTTTCTTCGGTTGCTCCACTTCCGGGACCGACTCAGTCGGGGCCGGTGCGGGCGTGGGCTTCACTTCGACGAGGCGCGCTTTCACCGCGGCTTCGGCTGCCTCGGCTGCTTGCTTTTTTGCATCCTCAACCGCCATTTTTTCCGCCGCGATTTTATCCTCCCCCGTCTTTTTTGCGGCGGTGATGAGTGCCATGCTGCGCTGGATCTGCTCATTGGTGCCCCATAGTTGGGTGGCTTTGGCGAAGCTCGCCTCGGCAGCGGGAAGATCTCCTGCTGCGACGGCGGCTTTGCCTTTCTCGATTTCTTTGAGCGAGAGCTTCATGTTCTCCACGGGAAGGCTCGAGAGGCGGATGATTTCGTTTCCAGCCTTTGCGGAAATATCGTTGAGCGATTTCTCGGTTGCAGGGCTCAGTGGCATCCACTTGATCCCCGAGCGTTCCAGTGCACCCACGTTCGCCTCGGTGCGATCACGAAGGTATTTCAATTCGTTCGCGGTTTGAGAGCGCTGCGGTTCCTGAAGCTTTTCGAGAGTCTTCTTTTCTTCGACGGCCTGCGCTTTCAGTCTCACTAGACCAGCGTCGGAGGCCTGTTTGAGTGCGATCAGCGTGCGGCGCTCAATCTCGATGGCTTCCGGGTAGGCGGCCGATCCGACCGCCTGTTTTTCAAGCTGTTCAAATGCCATGATGGAATCCTGAAGCCGACCCGCGGCAGCGAACCTCTTCATTTGCCGGAGGTAGGAACTGCCGAGAATTTGCGTGCGTTCTTTCTGAACCTCTTCCTTGGTGAGCCACTTTCCGTCGAACTTGAACTCTCCGCTCTCCACGCGCTTTTTCTCCGCCTCGATTGCGTCCGCGGTGGTCTTCGCCGCAGCGGCATTCGGGCTGGTTGGGAATTGCGTCGCGAATCCTCGCAGCGAGTTGATGTAATGCGTGTATGTCGCCGCATCGAGAGAGTCCTCGCCGAGTTTGAAATCCTTGATCGGACCCCACGCCTCGATATCCGGTGCGGCCTTTTCGATTTTATCGACGTCCGATTTCTTGACCGTGCGCTCGTCTTTGATCGTGGCGGAAACCATATACTGGATGCTGATCTCCGTGTTGGTCTCGCTCAGGATCTTCCCTTCGATGCGCTCGCCGCTTTTCAGGACGACGGCATCGGCAAGAAGAACAGGTGCTTGGAGCAGCAGCGCTGCAAGCATTGCTGCGGAGGCGGAAACGGCGCGAATATTGAGTAGTGATTTGAGCATGAGGAGGCGCGATATGAACCACACCCACGCGAAAGGAAAAGGACAAAACCCGGCGCCTCCTATGAGTGGTTGTAATTAAACGTGGATACTAAAAGACGCAATCGCGGCGTTCCATGAACGAAACTGGAGTAATCGGCTATAATCCAATGAGTTAAGGAAAAACGAACCACTGCTGGTGAACCGTCCACCACTACTGGTGAACGGTTCACCCGTGCTGGTAGATGGCTCGCCACCGGTGATGAACGGTTCCCCTGCGGTGGTGGACGGTTCATTTGTGCTGGTGAACGATTCCCCCGTGGTGGTGAACGGCTCACCACTGGTGATGAACGATTCCCCCGTGCTGGTGAACGGCTCACCAGCACTGGTGAAAGGCGGTTTCGGACGGTGTTTTGGAGAAATGGCGGTGTCTTCCCCGTTCTTTTACGGTTTCGGGCAAGCGGGATATTGGAGCGAGCGTGGCGGTTTGACCATTCGACTTCAGTGGCCCAATCGCCTCAAACAAATGCCCGAGAAAAGCGCAAAAGGGAGCAAAAAGGAACATAGCATTCGTGTCTTATTGCATCGTTCGCGAGTTGAAACTGCTCTCTTACAGCGTTTCCGAGATCCATATGACTGGCAAACCGGTTCTTGTTTCCTCGGAAAGCGGGAGTAATATTCGGCGCGTCAATGAATTCATTCCTCAAATCTCTCCGCATCGCCTTGCTGGCGGGGCTCTTTGCATTTTCCTTCGCGCCTACTCCAGCGGCCCCCGTGGCTGAACTGCTGCATCGCTTCGGGTTGCCGTCTGCGTATCCCGGCCACAGCAGTCTTACACTTGGGCCGGATGGCTTTTATTGGGGGACGACGGAGGGAAGCGTGGGGGCTCCGGGCTCAATTTACAAAGTGAAGGCGGATGGCAGCGATTTTCAGACGGTGTATTCGTTTCGTGAACATGGACCCTCGCTTCATGGCGCTGCTTCGAGTGCGGGATTAGTGGGCGACGGGAAAGGGTTTTTGTGGGGCACGACGGCGAAAGGCGGAGAGAGTGATAACGGCACCGTGTTTAAGATTAACGCGCGTTCTGGCGAACTGACGACGCTGGTGCAGTTCACAGGAGACGGCGCAACCAATCGCGGGAGCGCACCCTCGGCGAATCTGGTGAGCGATGGGCTTGGATATTTTTGGGGCATTACCTCCGGCAGCGGGCCTCAGTATGGTCAGACTCTGTTCAGAATTCATTCCGTCACAGGAGTGTTGACGACAATCGGAACTCGCTTTGAAGGCGTGATTTATAGCTACCACACCACTCTCGTGAGCGATGATGATGGTTCGATGTGGGGCTCGACGTATTATGGCGGCGGAAGTGGGTCTCCGACGCTGTTCAAGGTGAGCAAAAGCACGCAAAAATACACCAGAGTGCTCTCCTTTACCGGGAATGGCCTGAGTAATAAGGGCGATGGAATCGTAAGTACGATGGTGAACGACGGGCAGGGATTCCTGTGGGGGACGACCTCCGGCGGCGGCGCGAGCAATCAAGGCACGGTCTTTAAAGTACATACTCGCACGGGTGCTCTTACGACGATGGCGGAGTTCGCCGGCAAGGGAGGGGCTGGGCCTTTCGGAGGTCTTGTGAGCGACGGGGCGGGTTCCTTTCTCGGGACGACTCAGGCTGGCGGGCGTAGCGACTACGGCACAATATTCAAGGTGAACGCGGCGACGGGAGCCCTGTCCACTTTGGCTGAGTTCCCTGACCTATATCCCGGGTATCCCAAATACATTCCTTATGCAGGGTATTCGGCCCTTACGAGCGATGGAGCGGGGTCTTTCTTGGGCACGACGGGCGTCGATAACGCAGACCGCAGCACCATTTTTACGTTTAACCCTGAGACGAAGACGATGCGCACATTGGCCCGCTTCACCGATGCTGCGGAGACCAACAAAGGTAACCTTCCAAAGTGCGAACTAGTGGGCGATGGGGCGGGGAGCTTATGGGGCACGACGGCAGAAGGCGGCTCGAATACCGCGGGGACCGTATTTAAAATGGACGACACGACAGGAAAGGTGACGACGCTGGCCGAGTTTGCCTTGGCTGGGAGCGAGGGGGCTCGGCCAACCGCCGGGCTGGTGGACGATGGGGCGGGGTATTTCTGGGGCACGGCGTCTGGCGGAGGCCCTGCCTTTAGTGTTCGTAACCGCTTTAATGGAACGATCTTCAAGATTCACAAGATGAATGGGAGCCTTACCCCCGTGGTGCAGTTCACCGGTAACGGCGCGCGCAACAAAGGTTCGCACCCGAGCTCTGAATTGGTCAGCGATGGGGCCGGGTATTTTTGGGGAACCACTCTCTTTGGTGGAGCACGCGGCAAGGGCACGGTTTTCAAAGTGAATGCGACAACGGGGAGGCTGACGACCTTGGTTCAGTTCACCGGCAATGGTTCGCGCAACAAGGGCACGTATCCAGACGGGCGATTGGCAAGTGACGGCACGGGGTATTTTTGGGGAGTCACGCAGGAGGGCGGAGCAAATGATTTGGGCACGGTTTTCAAAGTGAGTGCCGCAACGGGAGCCCTGACTACAGTCGTAGAGTTCACAGGAAACGGGCTGCTCAATAAGGGCACTGATCCGCGCGCCGCACTACTGAACGACGGTGCTGGGTTTTTATGGGGCACGACATCTCGTGGTGGGATACGGGGCTCCGGGACTTTGTTTAGAGTGGAGGCGAGCACGGGAGTTCTCACGACGCTGGTGGATTTTGGCGTGAACGATGTGGACCGAGGAGGAAGGCCAACTTTCAGGCTGGTGAACGATGGAGCGGGTTCTATTTGGGGGACGACGTCGGTAGGAGGCGCGAGTGGCTATGGCACGCTCTTTAGACTGGATGCTGCGACGGGCGCGCTTACCTCCGTATTCGACATTCCATCGGGCGGCTATCTCATGCGACACACGGACGGTAATTTCTACGTCACTCCCTATTTACCTTCTCCGAGTGGTGGTGAGATATACCGCCTCCGCTTTGGCCCGACGCCGAAGGCTCAGCCTGTCACTTCACTCTCACCCACCGCAGCCACGCTCCATGGCACGGTGAACCCGAATGGCGCGACGACGGCGGCCGGTTTTGAGTGGAGCACCAGCGCGGACTTTGCGGCACCGACGGCGGTGAACGCAGGGAGCCTTGATGGGGCTGTAGCCGTGCCGATTTCTGCGGAGCTTACGGGGCTCACGCCCGGCACCACTTATTACTATCGGGTTGTGGGGAGTAATGCGGATAACTCCATCCCTCAGCGCGGCGAGATTCTCAGCTTCACAGCGTCCACTCTTCCCGCTGTGGCGCTGGTCGGCGCAAGCTCTGTCAGCGTTGAAGCGTCCGCAATCTATACGGATGCCGGAGCCACTGCCGCGGATGCGGAGGACGGCACGCTGACGCCGAGCATTGTGAGCAGCAACGTGCTCGCCCATGTGCCGGGAACGTATGAGGTGACTTGGGCCGCGACCGACAGCCACGGCGCGACTGCCACGGTGACGCGCGTGGTCAATATCGTGGATACCACGCCTCCCGTGGTTGCTTCTCGCCCCAATGTGATTGCAGAGGCTACCAGCGCGGCTGGAGCAGTCGTGGATTTCGGAGCCAGCGCGACGGACAACGCAGCGGTAACTTTGCTCACCTTTTCGCCGGACGACACGACCGTTTTTCCGCTCGGTACGACGACCGTGACAATCACCGCGAGGGACGCGGCAAACAATGTCGGAATGAATACTTTCACCGTGACAGTAAGAGACACGAAAGCCCCGACTGCTCGCGGCAGTTTTTCCCCACTGACTATCTTGCCGGGGACGCCCATGCCTGATTACACGGTGCTAGTCGGTGATGCGGTGGGTCTGACGAGCGTGTCGCAATCGCCCGCGCCCGGCTCGCCCACTGCTGCGGGTGTGGTGCATGTGACGATCACTGCGAGCGATGCGGCGGGGAATGTGGCGAGCATCCCGTTTGATGTGACGGTGACGCCCATTCTGGCTAGCACAGGTAGTGCGGTGCCGGGGATCGAAGGGGCCGTTTGGTATTCTTTCGGCGTGCCCGCAATCAATGATGCAGGCGATTGCGTTGTGCGGGCGACCTATAAAGTGGGAAGCGAGAAAAAGGAGGCGATTTTTTCATTCGTCCACACGCCGCCCGGAAGCACGCTTTATGTGGATGAGGAGAAAGGCGCGCGATTTTCCTCCCTCGGCGAGCCGTTGCTGGCACCGGATGGTGCGGTGGCTTTTTTGGCGAAAGTTGGAGGTAAGCAAGTGATCTGTCTGTATGGGGCGGTCATTGCAGAGACGGGGGATTGGACGAAATTTACCTCGCTGGCGCTTTCTGGTGACGCGGTGGCGTTCACTGCGACGCTGAGGGATGGCTCATACGGGCTGTGGCTCTATGACCGCTCCAACCGGGCGACACGGCAGAAAATCATCACGGGAGACGAGTTGAAAAAACTTCACGCGCTCGTCGAGCGGCCCGGCTCACCGGGGCAAGGGCGCGGAGTCGTGGGCGACCGCGTGGCGTTTCGTGCGACGCTGGCAAACGGGGCGCGTGCGGTGGGTTTTGTGGATGATTCGAACGCGGCGACGCTCCCCTATACGAGCAGCACGGGAGATTGGGAGAGCTTCGGTGTCCCGACTCAAAACGAGGCGGGCGCGTTGGCGTTTCGCGCCACGCTGTTTCCGTCGATGGAGCGTGCGATTTTCGCGGAGGATGATAGTTTCACCCTCGCGCAGATCGTGACGACGGGAGAGACGTTTTCCGAACTCGGCGACCCGGTAAGCGCGGGAAATCGCGGCGTCGCGTTCATTGCAAAGCTGAAAAGAACTGCGGACATTACTGCTGCAAACGACGACGGCATCTGGCGCTCTGATGACACGGACGGACTGCGCGCTGTCGCTCTCGAAGGCGCACATCCATCCGGTGCTCCGGTGGATGCAAAGTGGAAAAAATTCATCTCGCTCGCCTTGCCGGAAGGGCGCGGGCCACTGTTTGTGGCGACGATGTCCGGCGTGGATAGATCGAGCGACACGGGGCTTTGGGCGACGGATTCTTTTGGCGCGCTGCGGCTCTTGCTCCGCGAGGGCGATGCGATTGGCGGCTCAAAGGTGCAGAAGTTTCGCGTCCTGACCAGCGTGCCTGGCAGCCCCGCGCAGACGCGGAGTTTCAATAACTCCGGAAGCATCATCGTCCACGTCACGGACGCAAAAGGCTTGGAGCACCTGCTGTATATCGCGGTGCCGTGAGGTTATCGGCTGCGGAGGAAGTGGCTGATTCCTTCGGCGATTCGCGGGCTGATGCCGGGGACGCTGGCGATTTCAGCCACGGTGGCGCGGCGCAGGCGCGTGACGCTGCCGAAGCGCTTGATCAGCGCTTGCTTTCTCAACTCGCTGACTCCGGGGCACTCGTCGAGAACGCTCACGGACACACGGCGGGTCATGAGCAATTGGTGGTAGCCGTTCGCCCAGCGATGCGCCTCGTCGCGGATTCGCTGCATGAGTTTCAATGCGCCGGTTTCGTGCGGCAGAAGGATCGGATCAGGGCGGCCCGGCCGGTAGATTTCCTCGCGTTCTTTCGCCAAGCCTACGATGGGAACGTCGTCGAAGAGTCCGAGTGTCTGGAGTTCCGCGCAGGCTGAGCTGAGCTGGCCTTTTCCTCCATCGACGATGATCAAATCCGGCAGGCGGGGCATTGTGGGATCTTCGTCCAGATTCTCCACACGCCGCACAGCATCCCGCAGTCGCTCCTGCGAAATGTCCGGCTCGTATTCGATATGAGTTCCGTCGTCCCTCTCGGGCCCCGCTGCACGAGCGACCTGCGCGGCCACATCCCTGAGCACGCGGGAGTAGCGCCGCCGCACAACTTCGGCCATTGCGGCGAAATCGTCCTGACGACCGCCAAGTGTCTTGATTCGGTATCGGCGGTAGAGATGCGTGGCTGCGCGACCATCAATGAAACACACCATGCTCGCCACGACGTGCGTGTTGCTGATGTTTGAAATGTCGAAGCACTCCATCCGGCGCGGGGGCCGTGGGAGCGAAAGCGCCTCGCCCAGTTCCGCCAGATCCGCTGCTGGTGCGACGGTGCTCGGCAGCTTTAGCCGGTGTCGCATCGTCGTCGTATAGCGCGTCATGGGCTTCGTCGTCTGGCGCAAATCATCGAGCATGTTGCGCAGCTCGGCGGCCTTCTCGAAGTCGAGCTTTGTCGCGGCGGCGCGCATCTCGAGCTCCAGTTCGTCGAGCAATTCCTTGGACTTCCCTTCCATGAAATCGCACGCCATTTGCACCCGCTCGCGATATTGCTCGGCGGTGATGTCGGCGAGTTTCATGGGGACTTGATACGTGCTGCTGCGAAGCTCACGCTCGGTCGGCGAGCCGCGTCCAAACGTGAGTACGCCGAATTTCTTCCGCATGAAATTCATCGTCTGGCGCAGCGCTCCCGAGTGCGCAAACGGGCCGAAGTAGCGGCATCCGTCCTCGGTCGCCTTCATGCGCGTGAGCCGGAAGCGCGGCCAAGGCTCGCGGTCGTCCACTTTCACAAGCAGGAAGCGTTTATCGTCGCGGAAGCTGACGTTGTATCGCGGGCGATATTCCTTGATGAGCTTGCCTTCCAGCAGAAGCGCCTCGGGCTCGCTGCCGGCGACGTGCCAGTCGAAATCATAGATCGCGTCGATGAGCGCGACCGTCTTTCGGTCCGCGCGCATCTGGCGACTCGGCGTGAAGTAGTGCGCCAGTCGCTTCCGGAGATCGCGCGCCTTGCCGACGTAGATGACCCGATCAAACCGGTCCCGATGCAAGTACACGCCGGGCTTGTGCGGCACTTCGCCGAGCTTTTTTTTGAAATCCGCCTTCTCCCTCGGAGCTGTCATGGCCGCCTGAAATCACGCAATGCCGGGCTTCGCGGACGACGCGGCTTTGTCGTTTCCAATGGCCGCGTTTACTTCGCCTCTGGCGGCGGAACGGGTCCGAAAAGGTTTGCGTATTTCTCCAGCCCTTCCTGTTTCAGTTGGGAGAGCGGGACGAATTTGAGCGCGGCGCTGTTGATGCAGTAACGCTTGCCGTTCGGTGTCGCCTTCTTGGTGTTCACGTCGAAGCCATCATCGAACAAGTGCCCAAGGTGCGCGCCGCTTGTCTTTGCGACAACTTCAATGCGGACCATGCCGAGTTTCGTGTCCTTCTTCTCAATGATCTCCTCTTTGTCCACCGGATTGAAAAAACTCGGCCATCCGCTGCCGGATTCGAATTTCGTCGAGCTGGCGAAGAGCGGCTTCTTGCTGATGACGTCGAGGTAGAGACCCTGCTCGTGATTGTTCCAGTATTTGTTGGCAAATGGACGCTCGGTGCCGCCCATGATGCATACGTTGTAGGCCTCCGGGTCGAGGTGCTTGACGAGCTCTTCCTTGCTGAGCTTGGAAAGGTCTTTTAAGGTTTCTGTTTTCACTTTTTTGGGTTCTTCTGCGTTGGTGCTGCACGCAATAAGTGCGCTGGCAAAGGCTGCGAGGTAGATGCTTCGTTTCATGATCGTGTGAGTGGACGGTAATCTTCTTTATTCCCGTGGGAAGTAATGAATTAGATGAATAGCGCTTGCCGCGGCAATTCAGATGCGTCTGAAAGGGCGGGCGGAGCGATTTCTCAGTGCAAACATTCACTACATGAAAATAGGAAAACGTTCATTCATTGTTCTCGTCCCGGTTCTGCTGGGCGCGGTATGGCTCGTCAGTACTTCGCGTGCGGCCACTGAGACTCCGGACTATGCTGTGGTGAAAAAGGAAGGGAAAATTGAGATTCGTGATTACCCCGAACTGATGGTCGCCACGGCACCGATGAAGTCGGACATGGACAACAGTTTCATGACCCTGTTCCGATTCATCACGGGCGCGAATGAACAAAAGCAGAAGATTTCAATGACCTCGCCGGTGTTGATCCGGTCCGAAAAGGAGAAGAAGACGATGAGTTTTATCGTGCCGAAGGAGACGGCGGAAAAGGGTGTTCCGAAACCGACGGGCGACCTGGTCACGATTTCGAAAATCAAGGCTGCCCGATTTGTGACGCTGCGGTTTTCCGGGAAGCGGAGTTCCGAGACTGAGGGGAAGGCGGTCGGGACTCTGCAGACTTGGATGAAGGAGCAGAAGATGGCTGCGAAAGGGGAGCCGGTTTTCGCGTATTATGACCCGCCGTGGACGCCCACATTCATGCGGCGCAACGAAGTGATGGTCCGAATCGAAAAGCCGCGCGACACTGCGCCGGTCAAATAGCCATGGGTATTCACGTTCTGCGGAAGACGCAGGTCATCAAGTCCACGGTCGCGGCAGCGTGGGATTTCTTTTCGAATCCCGGCAACCTCGCGAAGATCACGCCAAAGGAGCTGGATTTCGTGGTCATCACGGACCTGCCTGCGCGAGTCTATCCGGGGCTCATGATTGAGTATCGTGTGCGCCCGTTGTTTGGGATTCCAGCGCGTTGGCTGACAGAAATTACGCACGTGGAAGAGGGACGGTTTTTCGTCGATGAGCAGCGGATCGGCCCTTACAAAATCTGGCACCACGAGCATCACTTCAAGGACCTCGGCGACGGACGAGTGGAACTCATCGACATCGTGACCTACGTTATTCCGTTCGGCATCCTCGGGGAAATTGTGCGGCCATTTCTCGTAGAGCCGCAGTTGAAAAAGATTTTTGACCACCGGGAAAAGGCGGTCGTTGATCTATTCGCGTAGTCGAACAGGCTAGTTTTGCGGCGGCGGCGGAACGGTCTTCACGCCGTAGTCGCCTTCTGGAATCCAAAAGCCGAGTGAAAGGTTGCCCACGACTTTTGAACAGTTGCCGAGGTTCGAATACCAGAAATACGAGTTTGGGTTTCCGTAGTAACCGATGAGTTTCAACTCCGATAGGTTCGCAACATTTACGACAGAGAAAGTGCCGCCGCCGCTCGGTGAAATCGCGAGATCACCGACGAGGCTCCAGTCGTAGTAAAAGGGCAGGGGGAGCGTATCGCGGAGGATGAATTTTCCTTCGTCGTTCAGAGTCCAGGCCTCGAAAGCCGTGGTGGTTTTCTGCGTGTCCGAATCGTAGTCGTTGCGGCTCACGAAGACGTTGCCGTTTCCAATTTCGAAATTGCCGCCGTACCACCGCTTGCCGAGGTCGATACTATCCACAAGGTGCGCGACGCCGTCGAACGCTGCGGCATGGATGAACTGTTTGCTGCCGTCGGCGCGGCCGGTGGCGTCGTAGCCGGGACCGAGCAGGTAGAGAAGTTCACCTTTCCGCGTCACTCCACGAAGCTCTCCGGGGACGCTGACGGGTTCGCTCACGACCGGAGTGGCGGGCACGCTGTAATCGACGACGCTCAAGAAATGGCGGTTGGTCTTGATCGGCTCAACTGCCGTGTTGTCGTTCGTGTCCTCCGCGAGCAGCACGGGATAGTAGCGCCCGTATCCACCAGTGAAGTGGCTGGCGAAAATCTTTCCGGTGTCGGCGAATGCTTCGCTGAACGTCGTGGCACCTTTGAATTCCAGCTTGGTGGTCGCCAGGTATTTCACATCGCGCGGGTTGGCGACATCGAACGCGAACAGCTCCATGGTGCCCGATGAATATCCCCATCCGCCGCCCCAAATGGGCATTGCTACATTCAATGAAACGCCCTCGTTGCTCGCTGCGGTAGCCCGAACCAGATCGGTGCGGACGGGCGTTGTTGTCGTGAGTCCGAGAGTTTCTGCGGCAACAGTAACCGCACCCGGTTGGGCAACGACAAGGTCACCGGAGAACAACATAGGGAAAGGACGATACCACGGATAATACGAACTCTTCCGGGCGACGACTGCGGTCGCATCGGTCGGGAAAAGCAGCGAGGTGACTCCATACAGATCCTCGTTCGGGATGCTCGCTTCGCTGAGTTTCACGATTTGCGGGAGCGATGCGATGGAGAAGACGGTGAGCTTCCCATGCTGAATCACGAGCGTTGCGTCGCCGGTCGCAGACGCGACTGATGGGTCCGGCTGCTGCACGACATAGAGCAGGTCGCCCTTTAGTTCGGCTGACTGAACGGGCCCATTTCCGATGTCGAGCGTGCTGGTCGTGTCGTCTGGATTATCGAGGGGCGATACAGAAAGGACGGGACTGCGGTCGTTGAGGTGTTGGCCGAGTTGCAGGAGTTGCTTCCCGACGATCCATACGCGGGAGACGTTCCATGCGAGTTCGACGTCCGCTTTGACCACAGGTGTGTCCCGGTCCGAAATATCGACGGTGAGTAAATCGGACGCGCTGAGTGCGAGCACTGTGTCGTCCTTGATTGCAGTGCGACGCGGGGTGAATCCGTGCTGGATGACACCGCGAAGTGCGAGGCTGTCGCGCTTCAAATCGATCAGTTGCACGCCTCCGTTATTGCCTCCGCCCCAGAACCACCAGCCGCTGCTGTATGGGAGCATGATGAGCCCTGCATCGGGCAAAACAGTGAACGCTTTATCGTCCCATTCAGCCTCACTGGACGACCATCCGGTGCCGACCGGCAGTTGGGAGAGTTGGACGGGCTTGGTAGCGTCGGCCACGTCGTAGAGCGAGACACTTACGCGGTTTTGCCAGTTGCCGGTGCCGTCGTCGCCCCAGATTCGCCCGACCGTCACGAGGCGGTCGCCGAGGGGCTCGATGTAGCTGGAGAATCCCGGCACGTGCAGCTCTCCGCTGAGCGTGGGTCTCAAAGGATCGGTGTTGTCCACGATCCAGAGCGGGTCTTGCTGGACGACGGTGACGATGTAAACGCGGTCGCCGTCGAAACGCACGGCGCGAGTGGATTCGTTCCGGCCGACTGTGATAGCGCCGAGTTTCGCAGGGTGCGCGAGATCGCTTACGTCAAAATTCTGGAGCTCCGATGAACTCGTCCAGTTCCCGGTCTGAGGATCGATTCCGGAAACCGCCGAGACCGCGCTCATGACTCCGCCGTTTTCGCGCAGCTTGAATTTGTCCGGTATGTATCCCTTCACGCTCGCCGTGCCCCCTTTTATCAGCGTGCCGTCCGGGTTGCTCACGTCCACGAGATTGATGACCGTGTTGTATCCGCCGCCTGCGCCGGAGTAATCGTAGTTCGGCTGCGCAACCATGAAGCAGCGATTGCTCGCCTGCACGGCACTCACCCAGGAGCCGCCGGAATTCGAAAACTTCACGGTGTTGCGCTCCACGGGCGCCGACGGCACGGACAAATCGTAGCCGGTCACCTCCACATTGGTGGACCATCCCCAATTACCCGAATCCTGCCGCGGGACGTTTTTCGCAATCACCAATGCAGAACCGATGAGGCGGCTGTTGGCGATCCATCCTTCGAATGGCACACGGGCGACAATCGTCGGTTCCGGGGTGCTCACGTCACACACGACGACTTCGCCGCTTTGGTTGGCCTGATCAAATGTCGGCGAACCGCTCGTCCAGCCGAGTTCCTTCGGCGTGCGTTTCAGGATGGCGACATGCGTGCTGTCGAGCTGGTAAAGGTCTTCGCCGGCCGCCGGCATCCGCAGTGTGCCGAGTAGCGCGGGCTTTGCGGTGTCGGAGACGTCGATGTTTTGCAGCCCGCGATATTGGTTGAAGAAATACAGGCGGTCGCCATCGAGCTTCCAGATATCACTCTCCGTCACCGTTCGATTAGAAGACACCGAGCTATCGCTGCTCGCATTCGAGACTGCGCCGCCCGATAGCGTCAATGTCCCGCTGGAAGTGCTTCCGAACGACAGATTCGATCCCGGCTGACTGACGACCTGTTCTCCGAGGAAGTTCGTCGTCCCGGTATAAAAGGAGCCGGGGAGCTTTCCCTCCTGCTGCCCAAAGACGCGCAGATATCGTTTTGAAATGCGTTTGCGGAGAGTGAAAACGACCTCTTTCTCTTCGTTGTTCACGGCCGCCTTCGAGAGCGTGACCCACGGCGTTTTGCGCTGCGCCGTCTTGCGCTGGAGTGTCACATCTTTAAAACCCGCCGGCACTTTCACCCGCACTTTGCGTCCCGAAATCGCTGCGATAACAGGCTCATCGGTGGGCGAAGCAATGCCCCCGGCAAATGACGGCACCGCGAGCAGCGCTGCAATGGCTGCCGAGAGGATAAAAGGTGATGCTTGGAGAGGCTTCATTTGGTCAGAGTTCATTTACACCCAGCAATCGGCCTTTCAAACCCTGTTCTTAGCCGTTTTTCTACTTTCGCGCTTCAGGCACTTCCACGAACGCGTAACAGATCATGTGGAGAATGTTCATCTGCACGTCTTCCACGCGACCATAGTGCGTATCGCCAACGACGATCACCTGGTCGGCGATTTCCGCAGCCTGCCCGCGTTTTGCGCCGACGAGCGCGATGGTGCGAAGGCCGCGCTCTTTCGCCCAGCCGAGCGCTTTCACGAGGTTCGGCGAATTCCCGCTCACACTGATTACGAGGAGCACATCGCCCGCTTCGCCGTAATTGTGAAGCTGGCGCATGAAAACGTCCGCGTAGTCGTAATCGTTCCCGATCGCCGTGATCCACGAAGTGTTATCGTTGAGCGAGAGCACCTTGAACGGTTCGCCAAGCGCCTCGCTGCTGTTTTTGCCGAGGTCCGTGACAAAATGCGAGGCATTCGCCGCGCTGCCGCCATTCCCGCAGACGAAGATATGCTTTCCGGCGCGCTGCGCCTCGCGAAGCGTGTGAATGAGCGGCACGATTTGCTCCGGCTTGATGGAATCAAGCGAGCGTTTCTGTTGTTCAATGTATTGGTTGAGCCAGTCGAGCATGATTCGGAAAGTGCGCATCGTGCCTTGAACTGTCGAGCCATCTTCGATGACTTTTCGGTTTAACGAAGGATGGAATTCAGGCGGGTTTGGGGCATTTTTCAGGTCGGGATGGCGATTTCTACCACGGAAATTGAGCGCGTCGCCGGTTTTGCGGGGCTCGCGATTGTGGAAAAACCCAAACGCGCCGCGTGACATTTCCCCGTAACCGGCTAAACACCCCGCCCCGCCAGAACGACCAATCAATTTCAGCTACACTATGGATCGCAAAGCCATCATCATTCTCATCCTCGTCGTCGGGGGCTATCTCGGGTATCATTTCGGAGTTCAAATGCCGAAGAATCAGAAGTACCAGCAGGAGCTGGCTGCATGGAAGGTCGTCCACGAGAAGGAACTCGCAGAGGCAAAGAAAAATGCACCCGTGAACGTCGAGGCACCGCCGGTTCTCACAGCCGGCGGACAGCCCGCTACACCAACCGTCGCTCCTGCGCCGAAAACCGCCGAGCCTGCGAAAAAAGAAACAATCGCGAGCATTCCCGGGACAGTCGAATACGTGTTCACCAGCGCCGGCGGCGGCATCTCGAAGGCGACGTTGAATCAGCACTTCGAGAACAAAGAGACCAGGACACTCGTGACGCTGAACGAGTTCGGCACCGTCCCGATTGGCGCGCTCAGTGAGATCGCGGAAAACGAGGCGCTCGCGCAATTGGCTTGGACGATGCAGGTGGATCAGACGTCACGGACCGTCACCTTCGAGCGCACGGACGAGGCGAAGAAAATCAAGACGACGAAAAAGTTCACGCTTCCCCGCGAGAACACGCTCAAGGACGAATACGTCGTGGGGCTCGACCTCACATTCACCAACGTAGGCGAAAGCCCGATGATGGTTCCGACGAACTACCTGCACCTCGGCAGCACTTCGCCGCTCCGGCAGGATGAACTGGCGATGTACCAGACTTTCAATTGGTGGCAGGACGGCTCGAACAATGCGACAACCGCCGATTGGTTCAGTGCGGGTGGATTCCTTTTCTGGAAAAATCCCGAGCGCTCCGAGTATCGGGAGAGCCGCGAGCAGACCCGGTGGGCTGCCGTCGCAAACCAGTATTTTACAACGATGGCTGTCATCGTCCCCGATGCCGGTGCGACCGAGGAACGTCTGCGCAAAACACTCGGCAATTCAGTCTGGGCAAAACGCGTCGAGATTTCGGCCGAGACCTGGCGCGCCGCAAACCATTCCCTCTCGGGTGATCACCGTCTGTATCGGATCGATGGCGCGATTGCCATCCCGTCGTTCGCTCTGAATGCCGGTCAGGTCGAGACTCGCCGCGTCCAAATCTATGCCGGCCCTCGCGAACTTCGCCGGCTCCGCCTTTACGACAATAACGAGAGCGACGTGCTCGACTACGGTTCGTTCCTCGGCCTGCCGACCGGGCCATTCAGCAAATTCCTGCTCGTCTCGATGAACTGGCTCTACTCGCTGGTCGGCAGTTACGCCCTCGCCATCATTCTTCTCACCGTCGGCGTCAAAGCCGTCCTTTGGCCCCTGCAAAGCAAGGCCAATAAGAACATGAAGAAAATGGCTGACCTCAACCCCGAGATTAAGCGCATCCAGGAAAAGCACAAAGAAGACCCCGTAAAGCTCCAGCAGGAGATGGGAAAAGTTTGGAAAAAGGCCGGGGTGAACCCCCTCAGCGGATGCTGGCCCATCTTCATCCAGATCCCGATTTTCATGGGCTTTTACAACATGCTCGGAAAAGCCGTGGAGCTCCGCCACCACGGTTTCTGGTGGGTGAAGGACCTTTCCGCGCCCGACACGGTCGCGCACATTTTCGGACTGCCCATCAACCCGCTCCCGCTCTTCATGGCTGCCACGATGTTCATCTCCATGAATCTCACGCCCAGCACCGGCGACCCCATGCAGCGCCGCATGTTCATGCTCATGCCGCTCATGTTCATTTTCATGTGCTACAACTTCGCCTCGGCCCTTGCACTTTACTGGACGATGCAAAACATCATTTCCATCGTGCAAATTTTGATCAATAAGGCTAACACACCGAAAGCTGGAACGGTGGAGTTGATTCCGGCAAAATAAAACGACATGCCCTTATGAATCCAACGCCCAAGGAACTTCTCGACACGATGCTCGGTCACCTCGACTTCGCCTTTGAAATCAAAGAAATCGAGTCCGGCAGCGGAATCACCCTCCAAATCTACAGCCCCGAGAAAGACCGCCTGACCGGGCGGCGTGGCGAAGTCATGGAGGATCTCCAGCTTCTCGTAAACCGGATGCTCCTTTCGAAAAACCCGAAAGCCCCTCGGGTGACCGTCGATGTGGAGCACTATCGCGAAATGCACGACGACTCGCTCGTCGCCCGCGTAAAACAACTCGCCGAAGTCGTCCGTGCCACGGGCCGTGCGTTCCAGTTGGAGCCGATGAACAGCTACCAGCGCCGTATCATCCATAATGCCTTCAAGGACGACCCCGAAGTGGAGACCTGGAGCCCGTCCGATGATGCGCGGATCAAGCGAATCACGCTGCGTAGAAAGTAATCGGGATGCCCCGCGGGAGTAGAAGTCCGGGCTTCCAAAACAATCGAACTCCGGGCAATAGTCGCCGAAGGCTTTGGAGTGCGGCGAGCATCGCCGCTTTGAGCGACTTCCGCCGACTGGCCAGCGCAAAAGATAGTTCAACAGACTCCAGGTTGCGCTGAAGCGGATCGAGTAAAGAGGTCGCGACAGCGGAGGCCGGAGGACGATAGAGGTCGGCGACGAAACGGAAAATATCGGCTTCATCGCCGGGTTGCTTTTCTTTTCATGTCGCGCGTCTGCTTCCGGCACATTGTCTCGCGTTCCGGGTAAACTTTGTCCATGAACACAGCGTCGCGATTGAGCGAATCATCCGTTTGAAAGTACCTTCATGAAATCCTACTGCCTGCGTCTGTTTTTATTTCTGTGTCTTCCGTGGTTCGCACACGGAGCTGCGAAGCCCAACGTCCTGTTCCTCTTTGCCGATGATCAGTGCTTCGAGACCATCCGCGCTTTTGGTCACACGGATATCGATACGCCGAATCTCGACCGACTCGCCGGGCGCGGCACGGCGTTCACTCGCGCTTACAACATGGGCTCGTGGAGCGGTGCGGTGTGCGTCGCTAGTCGCACGATGCTCATCACGGGTCGCAGTGTGTGGAATGCGGAGTCGATTTATAAAGCGACCGACAAGGAACGGCAGGCGGGCGTACTTTGGCCGCAGTTGATGAGCCAGGCCGGCTATCGCACTTACTTCACCGGCAAGTGGCACATCCAGACGGATGCGGCGAAATGCTTCGATGTCGCGCGCCACATCCGCGCCGGGATGCCGAAGGACACGCCGAGCAGCTACAATCGTCCGCCCTCCACCGGCGTGGACCAGTGGAGTCCTTACGATACATCGCTCGGCGGATTCTGGGATGGCGGAAAGCACTGGTCCGAAGTGACTGCGGACGATGCCGTCGATTTTCTCGGCGAGGCGAAGCAGCAGGACAAACCGTTCTTTATGTATGTCGCCTTCAACGCGCCGCACGACCCGCGGCAGTCGCCGAAGGAATACGTGGACAAATATCCGCTCAGCCGCATCGCGGTGCCGAAGAGTTTTATCCCCGAGTATCCGCACAAAGACGCCATCGGCTGCGGTCCCTCGCTGCGCGATGAAAAGCTCGGGCCGTTTCCGCGCACGGAGCATTCCGTGAAGATTCACCGGCAGGAATACTATGCGATCGTTACGCACATGGACGCGCAGGTTGGCCGTATTCTCGACGCGCTCGATCAATCCGGGCAGGCCGACAACACGTGGATTTTCTTCACCGCCGACCACGGGCTCGCGCTCGGGCATCACGGTCTTTTCGGCAAACAGAACATGTATGACGACAGCGTGCGCGTGCCGTTCATCGTGGCCGGTCCCGGCGTCGCGAAAAACGCCCGCAACGACGCGGCAATATATTTGCAGGACGCCATGGCCACGTCGCTCGACCTCGCCGGTGCAAAGAAGCCTGCACACGTCTTCTTCAACAGCCTGCGTCCATTGCTCGACGGGAAGCAGAAGCAGTCGAGCTACGAGTCAATTTACGGCGGCTACCTGGGACTTCAGCGATCCATTACACATGACGGCTGGAAGCTCATCGCGTATCCGAAAGCGGGCGTCCTTCGGCTGTATCACCTCGCGAAAGATCCGCTGGAAATGACCGACCTCGCCGCCGCTCCGGAGCATTCGAAACGAAAGGCGGAACTTTTCAAACGCCTGCTCGCCTTGCAGAAAAGTCTCGCCGACAAAGTGGATTTGGCCGCCGTTCTCCCGACGCTGTGACGCGAAAAATCATCGCGCCGAGATAGCTCAATACATGCGCACTTCTGTAGTGCAGACCTCTTGCGAAATCAGGCAGGGCGACATGTGTCAGGCTTTTTGCAATTCGGGATGTCCGGCTTCGACGACGAACGACGCGCGGGTGTGCAACGGTGCGCCGGGGCGCGTTACGTATTCCACCGCGCGATAGTCGGCGCGCCAGCGCTGCGGTGTGACTTCACACATCACGTAACCGCGCTCGGCGCTGTGGAATTTCACGAATGGATTTTCCGAGAGCGTGAGATCGAGCCCCTTCGGCGTGAGCGTGCCGTCGCCGCCGGACGAGATCGAAGTGCCCACGAATTCCGTCGCGACGGTGCGCCCGTCGAGCTCGTCGAAATCCGCGATCAGGTTGTTCGCCCAGTTGCTGTGAATGTCGCCGGTGAGCACCACGGGATTCGCGATTTTGCGCTCGTGGAAATACTTTAGCAGACGGCGCCGCTCCATCTCGTAGCCCGGCCATTGGTCCATGCTGTGCGAGATATCCGGTCCGTTTTTGCGATCCACGCGGGCCATCATGATTTGCTGCGCGAGCACGTTCCAGCGCGTGGTGGAATTGCCCAGGCCTTTGAGCAACCAATCGCGTTGGGTCGCACCGAGGAGCGTGGCTCGCGGATCGAGTGTGCCCTCGCACGGCGGTTTGTTCCCGTCGCCGCACGGCTGGTCGGTCCGATACTGCCGCGTATCGAGGACGAAGAAATCCGCCAATTGCCCGAAAGCAACGCGGCGGTAGAGCAGCATATCCGGCCCGCGCGGCAGTGCGCTGCGGCGGAGTGGCATGTGTTCGTAGTAGGCCTGATAAGCGGCGGCGCGGCGCAGGAGAAAGTTTTCGGGACTCACGCCCTTTTCCTCGGAGATGTCGCCTGCGCAGTTGTTGTCGAATTCATGATCGTCCCACGTCACCAGCCATGGCGCGGCGGCGTGCATTGCCTGAAGTGCAGTATCGGATTTGTATTGAGCGTATCGGTTGCGATAGCCGGCGAGCGTAGTGGCCTCGGGGCCGAGATGTTTGCGCACCTGCTTCTCCTTTCCTGCTCCTTCGTAAATGTAATCGCCGAGATGGACGACGAGATCGAGCTCCTCGCGGAGCATGTGTTCGTAAGCGGTGAAGAATCCCGTCTCGAGATGCTGGCACGAGGCGACGGCGAAGCGCATCCGCTCCGGCGTCGCGCCCGCCACCGGCAGCGTACGCGTGCGGCCCTTCGGGCTCGTCTCGGTGCCCGCCGTAAACCGATACCAATACCATCGCTCCGGCTTCAGCCCTTCCACTTCGACATGCACCGAGTGTCCCCATTCCGGCGTGGCGACCGCCTTGCCTGCTCGGACGATGTTGCTCATCGCTTCATCCTCCGCGACTTCCCACGCGACTTCGACAGACTCGGGCAGCATGCCGCCGCCCGCCAGCGGCTCCGGCGCAAGGCGCGTCCAGAGCACCACGCCGTCGGGTGTGGGATCGCCCGAAGCCACACCGAGCGCGAAGGGATACGCGGAAAACTTCGGCGCGCTCGTGACGGTCCCACGGGCGTGATTTGACCAGAGCGCCGCGCTCGCAAACGAAGCCGCCCCGGCAAGAAAGGTGCGGCGATTCAAAGGGTTCGCGGTGATGAGCGGATAGAGCGGAGAGTTCATGGTGAGTTGGATTAGTCCACGTGCTGCGGAAACTTGGAGGAAGTGTGCGAAACTTGATAGACCTCCGCCCGCGTTCTCGTCGCGCCAAAAGTTTTATACCGCTTGTGATTCACGTGCGCGATACGCAGGCGCACTTCCCAGTCAACCAGCATGACATCGCAGACCGAGGAAGCGGGCCAAGTCCGTGGCTGCCGCCTTTGCGCCGCGTCCTGCGTGCGAGATGACGTGCAGCTTTCCAGCGTCGCGATCCGCTTTCACATCAGCATGGCCTTTGAAGGCATCTCCATGCAGCAAAGGCAGCGCGTAGTAGCCGCGCAACCGCTTTAGCGGCGGCACATAGACCTCCCAGCGGTAGTCGAAGCTCCATAGCTGCTCCGTCAAGCGGCGGTCGTAGATGACCGGATCGAGCGGTGCGATCAAAAGCGGGCCGGGTATGTTTTTAGCCATTTCGAGTTGAGGAAGATCCTCGGTCAAAAGATGCAGCCGTAGCTTCGGAAGACCTGGAATAGCCACTGCGAGAGCGTCAGAGCCCAAAATGGACTTCTCGGAACTTTTCAGCATTGCGAGCCTTCGCTGGCGCAATTTCAGCCGGGCCAGCCAATGCGCCGTCTCATCCTCCGAAGGCGTTTTGGCATTCAAAATGGCCGCAGGCAGCACGCGTTCCGGCAGATCATAAAACCGCCGGACGCCTTCACGTTTCGCGATGAGCGCCCGGCCATGGAAGAAGAGCTTTTGAAGCGTGCTCTTTGCCAGCGTGGTGCTGTCCCATGCATGAGACTTCGCCTTGCGCGCGCTTCCGATGTCTTGCGAGCTAAGCGGCCCTTCATCGCGCATTCTTGCCACCAGATTCACCGCCAGCCGCCTTTCCGCCAGCGTGAGTTTACCGGACCAGATGCTGTCCGACTTTGCGCGAGCCTGCATCGCCCTTTGCAAATGCGGCCAGACATCCACGGGCAACGCCGCGAGGTTGTGCGAATCCGGCAGATGATGTTCAAAGGCCGCGCGCGACCCTTCATGATGCAGATGCGCCATCAGATCATGCTCGCGATAGCCCTTCACCCTCGTGCGCAGAATGTGGTCATGCATCCGGCCGCAAACATTGATTGGATCAATCTGCACAAACCCCAGCCGTGCCAAAGCCTCGCCGACATCTGCAAAGCCATCCCGCAGCCCCGTCGCACGCAGCATAAAGCGGCGCGCGGTATCGATAGAGATCGAAAGAGTCGGAAATGCCATGCGTGGATTCTAAGCCGAAGCGGACGGAGAACGAACGCATTTTCAATCGGACAAATTATCGATGACCCGCGAACGCACACCGCATCACCACATCATAGCAAAACTGCCAGAATCCATGCGAAAACAGCCAGCCGCGGGAACCGGAAAGTAAGACGGCTTTCCAAGCCGTCAAACAGCGCCCCTAGCGTCTTCGGCTATGAATTCGTTCAGGCTTATTTCTTCGGCGGCTTGGGCTTCCGCGGCTTTGGCAGTTTCTTCAAATCCTTCGTGGCCTGCTCAAAGTCCGCGTCCACCGGGCGGGGTGCTCGGGCTTCGAGAGCCTTGAATTTGTCGCAGTCCTTCAGTCTGACAAATTGTCGCTCGCGCTCCGGAAGCTACCGCCGCAGCGCCGCCAGCAGCTCATTCACCTTCGCGATCACCGCCAGCAAATCCCCCTGCGTCGGCGGGTCGCTCGGCGTGAGCGTTAAATCCGCGACCGTATTTGGATTGCGCGCCGTGCCGGTGATCTCGTTGGCGATTGCATTCGTCACATCCGTCATCGTCACCCCGCTCCCCGTCTCGCCCGCCGGAATGGTGAAGGACAGCTCCACATTATTCCCAAAGGTATTCACCGAAGCCGCCGCCGCCGTCCCCGGCGCGCCCGTCGTCACCGATCCGATCTGCACGCTTGAAAACGCCGGACCCACCGGCCCGGCAGGACCAGCAGGCCCGACTGGCACCGCGTCGATCAGCGCCTTGAGGCCGTTGAGTTGCTCGCGCATTTCCGCAGAGGAATCGGGCGAGCCGTCGGCGGGTTTTGTTGGGTCAAATGGCATCGTGGGTGTCGCGGGATGCGGGCAGCTCGGCGCTCCCCCCGCATCCCGCGCTCCGGTTTTTGTTATGGGCTTACGGTCAGCTTCACCACATCGGTCCAATCACCGTTCGCCGTGCCTTTGTCCCAAAAACGCATCCGATACTCGCGCACTTCGGGCTGCCCGGCGGTGAGCAGCGGGCGCTCGTCGGTGTAGGGGCTCTCGGTGTCCACAGCGAGGAATTCCCATGCTCCGTTGCGCCGGCTTTCGATGTGGACGCCCATGTGCCCGTATTTGAAAAACTTCAGCACCGCGCATTGGCAGCCCGCGCCCTGCACCGCCTCGGCAGTAAAGCGCGGCGCTGCTGCGGTGGATGAATCCTCCGAGCCGACGACGCCCATATCCGTGCCGATCGCCTCGGTGTAGCCTGCCGCGTGTTTCATCGCGCCGATGTGGTCAAAAATGCGCGTGAGCGCACCCGGCAGTTGCGCCGTGGTGCCTGCGGGCAGCGCCGGCGCGGTGAATGCGGGCAGCACCACTGCGGAATTGCCGCCGCCGGTGAGCACATCGTCCATGGCGTCGGTGGTGGAAGGCGCAAACGCCCGCACCGCAGTCAGCCATGTGCCGATGACGTAGTGGCACCACCTCGCGTCATTCACCGTGGCGGTGATTTCCCCGGCGGTGAGGCCGAGCGTTGCTCCATAGATAGCCACTTTCGCAGCGTAGTTTTCCAGCCAGTTGGCCTGGTCGGCGAGGCGGCTTGGATAGTATTTCTGTCGTTTCATAGGTTTGTGTTTTTTTGGTTTGGTTTGGTTGTTCTGGAGAGGTGGTGGCACGTCGGAGTCCCAAAATCCGCCATCCCAAAATCCGGAGTCCCACGGCATCACCGCGGGCCCTCCGGTGAGGATGTCACGCTGAGGGTGGGAAAAACTGGGACCGCCGCCGGGCGGCACACTCCGAAGGCCGGGGAAAACAGGCCGGGAGTCGCCCTTTCCCACCCCTTTCCTCCCGCTTGCGGGCCCTCGGTTGCCGCCCGGAGTCCGGCGGTTCCGCCAAATGGGACCGTCCCCGCCGCCCGGAGCCCGGCGGTTCCGCCAAATGGGACCATCCCCGCCGCCCGCAACCCCTCGGTTCCGCCGAAAGGGACGAGTCCCGCCGACGGGAACCCCTTGGTTCCGCCAAATGGGACAAGTCCCGCCGCGCGCAACCCCCGTCCCATCGCTCGCGGGCCCGGTCCCGCGACGCGCAACCGCCGTCCCGCAGCAAATGGGACCGGCCCCGACAGAGAAAAGCCGCCTCTTCCCCCTCCCAAACGCCCGCCCCGGACGCCCAACACCCAGCCCCGGACCACGAAAAGCGTGGTTCGGCAATCGGCATCGGCGATAAAGGCGTCTGGTGACATCGCCGCGCAGAAAACCACACTTCCCGCCCGCGCCGGTAGCCGAACATATTAAGCGGCCCCGCCCACCCCCGAATCGTCCAGCCCCGCCAGCAAATCCTCCACCGATACCCCCAGCCCAAACGCCAGCCGCCGCACCACAAACAGAGTCGGACAAGACCCCCCGCACTCAATCAGAGCAATCATCTCCCGCGAAACCCCCGATCGTTGCTCCAGCGCATACATACTGATGCCCA
>JAYUSJ010000041.1:0-7989 GCA_043755735.1 Verrucomicrobiaceae bacterium
TATCCGCAAAGCGAGCAACGCGACGGCAAAAACGTCTTCGTCGCCGAAGCCGCAGTCGCCGCCGCCTCGCTGGAGCTGCGCCCCGGAATGCGCGGACGCGCCAGCATCGAAGGCGACCGGAAACCCATCGCGTGGATCATCGGGCATCGGTTTGTTGAGTGGGCGCAGACGACGCTTTGGTGGTAGCTGCGCATGAACTACTCCGTCCGCGAACTTGAATCTCTGCGTCCGCGCCTGCGCGACGACCTGCACTTTTCCGTGCAGGAACACAGCGAGGAACGCGTGTGCGTGATCGAAGATGCCGCCGCCTCGAAGTATTATCGCGTTGGCTTCGACGAATACCGTTTCTTCCGCTCGCTCGACGGAACGCAAACTGTGGCCGCGATTCTCTCGCGGCTCGCCCGCGATGCGAAGGGCGAGACTTACTCCGAGCACGAAGCGCTGCAAATGCTTCGCTGGCTGAAAGACAATCATTTGCTCGCCGTCGAGAGCGCCCGTGCAAAGACCGATGTTGAACAGGATCAGCGCGCGATGAAGAGCGCGGTGACATGGCTGAACCCGCTCATCGTCCGCATTCCGCTCGGTCGGCCCGATCGTTTTTTCCGTTCGCTGGCCGTGCGACTGAAGCCGCTGCTCGGCGGATTCGGCCTGCTCGTCTGGCTGGCCGTAGTCGGCTTTGGAGCAGCGCAAATCGGCATCGACTGGCAGCGCTTTTCGCGCGGGTTCGACCAGATTCTCGGGCGCAATAACTGGCTGTGGCTCGGGCTCGTGTGGGCCGGACTGAAAGTGCTGCATGAAATCGGTCACGGAGTTTTCTGCCGCCACTATGGCGCACGAGTCCGCGAGGTCGGCGCGATATTTGTGATGTTTATTCCGATGGGCTACGTCGATGCGACTGCGAGCATCGGCATCGCTTCGAAATGGAAGCGCATTATCGTTGCATGCGCCGGTATGTATGTGGAGCTGTTCGTCGCCGCGCTCGCCGCGTGGTGGTGGAGTAACACGCCCGACGGCCAGCTCGCCACCGTGCTCCACGACACCGTGGTCACCGGCAGCGTGCTCACACTTTTCTTCAACGCAAATCCGCTTATGCGTTTCGACGGTTACTACATCGCGAGCGACCTGCTCGGTGTTCCGAATCTCTCGACGCGTGGGAAGTCGTGGTTTCAGCGCGCGGCATCGTGGCTCCTCACTGGTGTAAAAAAAATGCGCCCATCGATACCGAAAACGCGCGAGGAATGGATCATCGCCATATACGGCGTGCTCGCGTGGGCGTGGCAGATTCTCGTGCTCGCGGGGCTGCTGATTGGCGCAAGTGTACTGCTGAAAGGCGGCGGTCTTTTGCTCGCAGTAGTCGCCGCGCTGGCGTGGCTCGTGTTGCCGATGGTGATGTTCCTAAAGCAAATGGCGGGGCTTGTTCGCGGTGGAGCCGGCGGTTTTGGGCCGTTTGTCGTGCGCTCGGTTTTGATCCTCGGACTGGTGGCAGCCGTCGCCTTTTTCCCCTACCGAAAAACCGTCGTAGCGCCGGGAGTGATCGAGTTTGCAGACACGCGCATCCTCCGCGCTGAGTGCCCCGGCTTCTTGGATAAAATTCACGTTCTTGATGGCGAATTCGTCGAAGCGGGCACGCTACTCGTGGAGCTTCGCAACGACGAGGCGACATCCGCATCCGCCCGCGCGGACCGCCAGATCGAGGCGCAGGAACAGCGAGCCCGCCACGCCTACACGCGCGACGATGTTGCCGCGTACCAGACCGAACTCTCCAAGCTCGACGGACTGCGCAACGGTCAAGCCCGGAACAAAGTGTATCTCGCGACACTCCAAATCCGCGCGCCAATTTCCGGTCGCGTCTCGGGGCGGATGCTCACGCAGATGCACGGCAGCTTTGCACAATCAGGCACGGAGATTCTGCGCATCGGCGAAGCGGAGGGGCGCGAGGTAAAAGTCGCCGTCGCCCAGGAGAGCGAGCCGCACTTTCGCGGCGCGCTCGGTCAATCCGTAGCGGTCCGCATCGAGGGCCGCGGAACCGAGCTCGCGGGGCTGGTGAAAAACTTCGCTGGAGAAGCATCACGCACGCTCCCTCACCCGGCTCTCACTGCACCAGCCGACGGACCGCTGCCGGTCCGCCGTTCCGAAGGAGGCGCACAAGACTCGCCGCAATACGAGCTCGCTGACCCTCATTTCACCGCCACCGTCCGACTCCCCATGGAAGCCGCGGACTTCGCTGACGGAGAGCTTGCGCGGGTGAAATTCCGCAGCACGCAAAGCGTGACCGTTTTCAACGAAGTCCGCAGCGCGGCAGACCGCTGGGTGCGCAGGCACGGCGGGTGATTCGTCACTCGCCTTGCGTGTCGCTGCAAGCCCGCCTCAGCGCAGTCCTCGGAAAAGAAAGACTTCCCTCCACAGTGACCGTGCTTCTCGGCGAGACCGTTTTCCCCGGGGTCGGAGCTGACGGCGACGGAACGGATCATCGCTGTAAGCCCGAAGCACGCCAGCCCACCCAAAGCTGAGAGCGACGCAATGTCCGCAGGCTTCCTCCGAATACGGAAATCGAGTGCCCATACACCGGAATCCCGATCCTGGTTCCGTAGGGACGCAGTCGCAGAAATTGCGAGACTTGCTTGACGGTCCGCCCCACACAGCGAGGATGCGCGGCTCATGCGATTTCAGACTTTATATGAAGGCCGACACTTTCTTGTGCCCTCCCTCCTCGGTGGTGTGTTCTTTTGGTGGTTGTCCGTAGATTGGTGGGTGTGGACGATTCCGGCGGTCCTTTGCTCGCTGGTGTTTATGTTCTGCGCGAACTTCTTTCGCGACCCGGATCGTCGCATCGCTCCCGGTGAAGACATCGTCGTAGCAGCGGCGGATGGCGTGATCGATGCCATCGAGGTCGTCGAGGAGACGGAATTCATCAAAGGCCCGTCGCGTCGGGTGAGCATCTTTTTGAACGTCTTTTCCGTCCACGTGAACCGCGCGCCGATCGCCGGTCGCATCACGTATCGCAAGCATCACCCGGGCGACTACCTCGATGCGCGCCATCCTTACTGCCATCAGCGAAACGAAGCCCTTACCTGGGCCATCGCGGGCAAGAAGGCCACGCTCGTCGTGCGACAAATCACGGGTGCGATTGCGCGCCGCATCGTTCCGTGGAGTCGCGAGGGCGACGCAGTGGAGAAAGGACATCGGTTCGGCATGATTCGCTTTGGTTCGCGCACCGACATCTATTTTCCGTTGAACGCGGAGATTCTCGTTTCGCTCGGCGATCAGGTCGAGGGAGGCTCCAGCATTCTTGCGCGGTTGCACGACAACATCGACTACATCCCGGCGGCTCCCGCTGTATTGCTGTGAAAGAAGACGGCTCGCCAAAAATTTATCTCCTGCCGAATTTGATGACGGCGGGGAACCTCGTGAGTGGATTCCTCGCAACGCTCAAAATCCTGCAGGGTGCTCTGGAAGTCAAAGCCGCGGGAGTGGCGGGCGTCGCGGCGCTGAATGCCGGCGAAGTTCATTTCAAGACAGCGATTTGGTGCATTCTGGCGGCGTGTATTTTTGATCTGCTCGATGGACGGCTCGCAAGACTCGGCGGGACGGATTCGCCGTTTGGTCGCGAGTTCGATTCGCTGGCGGACGTTGTGAGTTTTGGCGTGGCTCCCGCGCTTTTGGTGAGTCGCGTCTTGTTGCGGGAGTACGAGCGCATCGGCTGGATCGTGGCGAGCATCTACCTCGTCTGCGGCGCGATGCGGCTTGCCCGGTTTAACTGCATCGCAGCGGCCAATATCAAAAGTACGAGCAGTGATTTCAAGGGTATCCCGATTCCGGCCGCCGCCGGGCTGATTGCGAGCGTGACGCTCTTTTTGATGAGCCTTACAAACGATCAGGTAGAGCATTGGGTGATGAAGTGGGTTCTGCCGCCACTGCTCATCTTCCTTTCCTGGATGATGTTCAGTTCCTTCACGTATCCGAGCTTCAAGAATATCAACTGGCGCACGACGCGCAGCATGCCGAAGCTGCTGGCGATCGTCGTAGTCATTCTGCTTACGGCGACCTTTTACCACTGGATGCCGGCGGTGATTTTCATCACCTATTTGCTCTACGGATTTCTCCGTCCATTCCTGTCCCGAAAAATGAAGGCCTCCATCGAAGAAATACCTGAAGACGAAGACCCGGAGAGCGACTCTCCATAGCCAAAACACCCGATGCCACGCGCAAAAAAAACTCCTGCCGAAGAAACACCCGAAAAGAAACCCGCTGCCAAAGCCCCGGCTGCGAAAAAGCCTGCCGCAAAGAAAACGAAGAAGAAGGATTCCGGCATCACCGCCGCAGAACTCGACGCGTTTGTGGGAGTATCCCCGGCAAAGCCCGTCGTGAAATCGAAGCCAACCGTCGGAATCAAAGTCGCGATTCGCGGGCGGAATGCTGCGGGCTATGGCGAGGTCCGCGAGTTGTCTGCAACGAAGGCGAAACTGCGTTTTTGCACGGACACGGTGAACTTCGTCGAAGTCGAAGTGCCCATCGAGCAACTCGTCCACGGCCAGCTCCCGAATCAGACGCGCGTGTTTCACAAAGCGGACGGCGTTGTGCGCTTCGGGCGCGTGATGGCGACGAAACAAACGAGCGGCCCGGTGCGGTCGTATCTCGTCCATTTTCCCGGCGGCAAGGAACTCCCGGAGATGCTGGAGACGGAGTTCAGCGTGCGGTCCTATCTTACCGGCGATGATCCATCTACGGTGCTTGCGGAGCTTGCGCAGGAGACGCCGTTCTTTTTCCAGCAACGCTCGGATTTGCTCGCGGCACTCATGAAGCAGAACCAGCTCGCACACGGGTTGCCGGGATTGCTGTCGTCCAAAGTCGAGGTCCTTCAGCATCAGGCGGAAGTCGCGGATCGCGTTCTGCATGATCCCGTCATTCGCTACCTGCTTGCGGACGAAGTCGGTCTCGGAAAGACGATCGAGGCAGGAATGATTTTACGGCAAATCCGGCTGGATGCACCGGATGCTCGAATCGCGGTCATCGCGCCGGATGCGCTGACGCGGCAATGGAGGGAAGAGCTCGACTCCCGTTTCGGTCTCGATGATGTGGAGCTGTTTCCGCATTCCGCGATGCAGAGCGATAAGGAGTTGCTCGGCGAAGACTGGGATGTGCTGGTGATCGACGAGGCGCATCGCGTGGTCGCCCGGCAGGGCGTCGTCGAATCCCCCATCACGCTGGGCGCACTGAAGCTCGCGCACGCCGCGAAGCATTTGCTGCTGCTCTCCGCGACGCCGGTGTTGCATCACGACGCCGACTTGCTCGCTTTGTTAGAGCTTCTCGATCCGGAAAACTACAACTCCGATAAACTCGCCGCATTTAAAGAGCGCACGCAGAAACGAGTGGAGCTCGGTCGTGCGTTCCTCGCGTTGCGGAGCGCAACGGTCCCGGCGCTGGTAAAGCTTCACGCTGGGAAACTATCGGCGCTTTTGCCGGAGGATGAGCGTGTGAAGGATCTCGTCGCCTCGCTCACACAGGAAGGTACGGACGCAAAGGCGGTGCAGCACGAACTGCATCTGCACATCAGCGAGACGTATCGCATTCATCGTCGCATGTTGCGCACACGCCGCCGCTGGCTTTCGGGCTCGCAAAAGCGCTTCATCCGCGACGTGCAGGAGACTGTGGAAATCGAGCTCGATGAAGAGCCGCATGGTAATCTATGGGCCGCGCTCGACGCATGGCGTGAGGCCGCCAGCGAGCGAATCGAACCGGGCGACAAACTGCGCGCCGTCGCTGCGGCGGAATATGTCCGCCTCTCGGAAGCCATCGCCGCCGAGCCGGAGAGGCTCGTCGATTTGGTGAAGGAAGTCGCGAAATCCACGAAATCGACGAAAGACGAAGTGACGCTGCTCGCCGCCCTCGTGGACGACAAGGCTGCGTGGCAAATGGGCGAGGCGCGTCTCGATCTCATCGCAGAGTCGCTGCGCCGCCGTGCGCAGAAGGACGGCAAGGACGGAAAATATGTCATCTTTTGTCCGACGGCCCGGCTGTGTTCGGATCTGGGCAAGCGTCTCGTGCCGCTCTTCGGCAGCGAAGGCGTGAAGCTCGCGAGCACTTCGGCGGCGCGTTCGCAGGTGGGTGAGCTGTTCTCGGATTTCGCGGGCGACCCGCTGGCCCGCGTGCTCATTACCGATGCGACGGGCGAGGAGGGATTCAATCTTCAGTTTGCGAAAGCGGTTTTCTTTCACGATCTCCCATGGGCGCCAATGCGACTGGAGCAACGCCTTGGACGTCTCGATCGCATCGACCGCGTCGGACACATTCCCTGCGTGGTTTTCACGACGGGTGAGGACGACACCATCGCTCTCGATGAGACCTGGCGTCTCGTGCTCGCCGAGGGCTTCGGTCTTTATCGCGCGAGCATTTCGGACCTCCAGCATCTTGTGGATACCGAGCTTCCGCGTCTGCGCGAAGCGGTGTTCGCCGGCGGACCGCAGGCTTTGCTCGACGCCATTCCTTCACTCGCAGAGGCGGTGACGAAAGAGCGCTCCAGCATCGAGGAACAGGACGTCATCGACGGAATGCACAGCCTCAGCCCGCAGTCGCAACTCACGCTCGACCTTGAAGCGGCGGATGAAGCGGCGGAGAGCTTCGGCACGGCATTCAGCGGCTATCTCCAGCGCAATCTCGGGCTCGAAGAGCGTTGGGACGAAGAGACGAATTCGTTCATGTTCCGGATGAAGCGCGACAGCAATCCGCTGATCCCGGCCGACAAGCTGGAGTCGCTCGCGTCGATGTTCGCGACGAAGTTTTCCGTGCACCGCAGCGTGGTCATCGAAGACCTAACGCTCGACTTTCTGCGCCCTGGTCATCCGGCTGTCGATGGATGCCGCGACTTGCTCGCATGGGATGATCGCGGCCGCGCATGGGCCATGTGGCGGGGCGTTCCCGGCGTGAAGACGCCGAAGCTCATCTTCCGCAATTTCGTCCGCGTTTCGGTCGATTTGAAGGCAGTCGAAAAGGCGCTCGCTGAAGTCCAGTGGGACAGCGTCCGGCGCGGCGGTCTGCTGCGGCTGGTGCGCGGCTGGTTCCCCGAGCAGAGCGTCGAGTTTTGGTGCGACGATGTCGGCAATGACCCGCCGACCAAAGTCATCGAGCCTTGCAAAAAGCCGTATCATTTCAAAGCCGACCGCAACATGGGCAAGGAGCGCGCCGAGCATCTGCGCGAGAAATTTGGCGAAGAAGAATGGCGCAAGGCCTGTCACACGGCCGGCAAGCGCGCGCTCGTCGCCGTACGAAAAGGCACCGACCTCGCCGCCTCCAAAGAGAAAGCGTCGAAGCAGGCGACCGACCATTTTGCCATGCTCCGCGCCCGGCTCGCTGCGCGCGCCCAAGCGGGCATCGACTCGGACAAACAAGCCAATGCCGAGGCAAAACTGGAGGAAACTATCGCAGGCTTGGTGAACGACATCCTCGCGAATCCTGTCATCACCCTCGACACGATCGGCGTCTATATCTTGAGCGAGAAGCCATGGTGGGACGATCCAGACTGGGACCCGGAACTCGCAGCCCGCGCCGCGAAGCCACGCAAGACAGAGGGTTAATCCCCAACGACGCCTATTGGTTTTCTGCCGGGTTTAGCCCTCCCGAGAAAACCGCGAGTCGGGGGAACTTACTTCTTCCTCTTTCTCTTGCTCGAATACCTCAATGTCGCGGGCCGTGTTCACTTCACCCGCTCGCGCGCTGACTCCTCCGCATCGACGAGCGAGAGGAAGATGCTCTCCAGCGCGCCCTTGTCGGCGCTGTTCGCGCGGAGTTCCCCGACGGTCCCGAGGGCGATGAGCCGGCCTTGGTGAATGATGCCGATCCGGTCCGCCAATTCCTCGGCGACGGCAAGTTGGTGGGTGCTGAGAAATATCGTCATGCCCGCCGACGCGCGCGCCCTGAACTCGTCCTTCACGATGCGCGCGTGCATCGGATCGAGGCCGACCATTGGTTCGTCGATGACGAGAACGCTTGGCT
>JAYUSJ010000042.1:0-7940 GCA_043755735.1 Verrucomicrobiaceae bacterium
AATAAAGTTCCCTTGGTTCCAACCGCCGGATGCGGAAAACCGCACGTCCGGTGGTGTGGGAGCCCTGACGGGTGCAACCCCGTCAGGGCGACCCGATCGTCGCGGCATTCGCCCGGGAACATCTATTCGTGTGTGAAAGATGGTATAAGGCGCGACGGCTCTTTCATCGGGTAGGTCGCATGTTGATTCTTCGGATCCGCCATTGCCCGCCGGTGAACCTTGCGCCATAAGCTCCGGAATGAAATCACCCTTGAACTTGCTGCCTTGGATTCTCGCGCTGGGTTGCGCGCAACTTTCTGCCGAAACGGTGAAGGACCGTGAAGGGGCGGTGCGCAAGGACCGTGCGACGATGGAGAATGATGCGCGCTGGATTTACAACGATGTGGACCGCGGGTTTGCGGAGGCTGCGAAGTCGGGAAAGCCGCTCCTGGTCGTTCTGCGCTGCGTGCCGTGTCTGGCTTGCGCGGGGATTGATGCGAGCGTGCTTACCGAGACTTCGCTGGCTCCGGTGCTCGACCGGTTTGTGTGTGTCCGGTTGATCAATGCGAACGCGATCGATTTGCAGAAGTTTCAGTTCGACTACGACCTTTCGTTTTCTGCGATGATGTTTCACAGCGACGGCACGGTGCTCGGGCGCTTTGGCTCGTGGAAGCATCAGAAGGACGCGCAGGACACGACGACCGCCGGGCTGCGCAGCACGCTGGAGGCTGCGGTCGCGCTGCATCGCGGGTTCCCCGGCAACAAGGCCGCGCTCGCCGGGAAGCAAGGCGGGCCCACGCCCTTCAAGACGCCCGTGGAATTTCCCGCGCTGTCGGGGAAGTATCGCAGCGGGCTGGATTGGGAAGGCAAGGTCGTGCAGAGCTGCGTGCATTGCCATCAAGTCGGCGACGCATTCCGCACTTACTATCGCGATGCGGGGAAGACGATTCCGCAAGAGCTGATCTACCCGATGCCCGCGCCCGAGACGCTCGGCTTTACGCTCTCGCCGGACCACGCGGCCCGCGTCACGGCCGTCGTCGCCGATTCTCCGGCGGCAAAAGCCGGGCTGCGGGCGGGCGATGACCTTCTCGCGCTGGGCGGGCAGGCGCTCGTCTCCACCGCCGATGCGAGCTGGGCGCTGCACCGTGCGCCGGAATCCGGGCCGCTCGCAGCGAGCATCCGGCGGGAGGGCAAAGTCGTTTCCGCAGCTCTCGCGCTGCCCGCAGGCTGGCGGCAAAAGAGCGACATCTCGCGCCGCGTCGGCACATGGCCAATGCGCGCGATGGCGCTTGGCGGGATGACGCTTGAGGATCTTCCCGACGCCGCGCGCACCGCGCGAAATTTCGACGTGAAGAAGATCGCCTTGCTCGTAAAAGGCGTCGGTAATTTCGGGAAACACGCAGCAGCAAAAAACGCCGGATTTCAGAAAGACGACGTCATCGTCTCCATCGACGGCGACGAGACGCGCAGGACGGAAGGCGAGCTTCTCGGCTGGCTGCTGGATCGCCATCGCGCAGGAGAAAAAGTGAAGGCGATCGTGTTGCGCGGCACGGCACCGGTGGAACTGATTCTCCCGATGCAGTAGGCAGGGCAGGGCTCACTCGCCCTTCTTTCCCGCCTGGGAAATACAAAGAGCCAGGATCGCAGCAGCGCCTCCCGCGACAAGACTCCGCACCCAGACGGACTGAAACTCCGCCCGTCCTCCCATCAGGATGCCGAAGACCACGCACCCAAGCACGATCCACCCGCAGCGGCGTCCTCTCGATTGGGGCTTTGGGTCTGGTGTGTGGTCATTCATGGAGAATAATCGGACTGTCCCCGCGGTTTTCGCGGGTGCCATCAGAAAGTTTAGGCGTTGCTGCTCTTGTCATTTGGTTTGCCAGATGATGGTCTTTCCATCGTAGGTTACATCAACATCGTACTGCTCTTCTGTGCCTGAGACATCCGCTACAAGGAGACCGTTATACTCGTTTCCATTTCGACGGACGAGCGAAAGGCTTTTTAAGCGGAAGTTCTGCGTCGCCGGATTCTCATGCCAGGTGCTCTGAATGCTTGTGCTGACTTGGTCGCGTAGTTCATCTACCGAAAGGCGTTCCCAGCCGAGAAAACCTGCTGCGATACAGAGAAGCACAGCGACAATCGAGAGGCTCCCAAGTAGTGAAGTTTTGGTGGATGGGCCCGATGCCTCATTTCGCTCTCTGAGTGTCTTGGCTCGCTGAAAAAGGTAAACAGGAAATGAGATAATCCAACAAAGCAAACACCACAGAAGCCATGAAACAGCGCTGCCCCAATAGTATGGCTTCCTCTCGAAAGGAATCTTGTTGCGACGGGCGTCGGCTCCTGCCCAGACGGAGGTTATCGCAACGATGGCGAGGGTGATGATGTAGGTGAGCATATCGTCGTTGGATTATTGATAGCGCGTCGCTTCACCTACCCACTGGATCACGCACAAATCCGTTTGTTTGTGCTCCGCCTTTATAGGCGACAGATTTGTTCGACTATTACAGGGCTGGGCGTTCATGCGGGTTGCTTTAGGCGTAAATGACGGCCTCGGCCAACAAGATTGTCGATTTATTGCGCGGTTGGCGTGAGTTGACGGGCGGCGGCGCATGCGGGGGGCGGCGGTTTTTACGGGGGCGGGGGGCCTAGTTCGATGGTGCTGGTTTCGCTGGAGATGCCGTGGCCGGCTTGGTTGCAGGCGTTTACTTTTACGCGCAGCGTGCCGCTTGCGGGCTGCTCGCCGAGCTCGAAGAGCGGGTCGTTCGTGCGGCCTCCGTTTCAATCTCGCCGTCTTTCCGATGGCGCGCGAATCGCACTTTTAGTGTGAGAGCAAATTCTCTGAAAAACAGGGGTAAGTCGCTCTAATGAGTGTATTTACTCTTCGGCAGGAGGGTTGATGTCGGGGCGCAGTGGTGGCGATGTTGGTCAACATCTGGGTAAAACCCTCCGGATTTGGGCTCACATCCTCCGGCTTTGAGGGTACATCGGGCGGCTTTTGGGTCGCATCCGGAGGGTGTGAGGGTACATCCGGAGGGTTTTGGGTCGATGCTGGGGAACATTCGGGGTGAATCCTCCGGCTTTCGGGTCACATTCTCCGGGTTTGAGTTGGAATCCTCCGGCTTTGGAGTCGCATCCGGAGGGTTTGAGGTTGCATCCGGAGGATTTGGGGTCGATGCAGGGACGCAGTGAGGTCGATGCAGGGTAGCATTGAATGCGCTGCTGAATCAAATCCCGCCAGTGTATCGGGCGGGGGCGCGATTTCCCGCAGCAATGTCTTCCACTCGGAGAGGCGTTTTGTTTATGACTGGCGGCGCTTCCGGTTTACCGGACGGCTGCTTCTTATGAAAACAACGACTTTTCTTTCCATCGCTACAACTCTGCTTTTCGCCACGTCCGCTTTTGCGCAGGCGCCGGGGGATGATGCGGGTGCGCCGGCGCGGGCGGAGATCGGGCCGAAGGTGGCGGCGGCGCGGGCGATTCTGGATGGCTGGCAGGCGAAGGACCCGGAGCGCGCGGACCGCAAGCTGCACATCGTTCTTTGGACGCCGAATGACCGCGAGCCTGCGCCGCTTTATCGCGAACGGCTGACGAAAATCCTCGGGGATATCCGGGGCTTTTATGCGAAGGAGATGGAGCGGGTGGGCTTTGGGCCGCGGACCATCGGGCTGGATATGCTGCCGGACGGGATGCTTAATATTCACCTAGTGCGCGGGGCGGGGCCTTATGCGGACTATAAGACGGAGAGCGGTCAGCAGATTCGGGCGGAGTGCGCGCCGGTGCTGAAGCAGGCGGGCATCAATGTGGCGGAGGAGACGATTGTGATTTTTTGCAACATGGCAAATTGGAACGCGGAGAAGCGGACGATTTCGCAGAACAGCCCTTACTACGCGGGCGGCACGAATCGCAGCGGCACGGCGTGGCAGGTGGACTCGCCGATTTTGAATCTCGACGGGCTGACGGAGAAGGGGGCGCATGTGGACGACGGGCAGTACGGGCACATCTCGCTGGGGCGCTACAACTCGATTTTTATCGGCGGCATCTGCCATGAACTCGGTCACGCGCTGACGCTGCCGCACTGCCGGGAAAGGGCGGACGAGCGGGCGGCGTTTGGCACGGCGCTGATGGGCTCGGGCAATCGCACTTACGGCGAGGATCGCCGGGACGACGGACGAGGTTCTTTTCTCACGCTGGCTCATGCGCTGCGGCTGGCGTCGCATCCGATCTTTTGCGGGTCGGTGAAAGGGATGAAGATGAAGCCGACGGTGAGCCCGACGGAACTGGCGATCGAGCAGAAGGGAAAGGGCTTTGTGTTTTCCGGCAGGGCGGTCGCGGAGCCGCCGGTCTATGGAGTCGTCGCCTACATGGACCCGGATGGCGGGAGCGACTATGATTCCACGACGGCGACTGCGGTGCCGGACGCGGAGGGGCGGTTCTCGCTGGACTGCCAGGCGCTGAAGGCCGGACGCGGCGGGGAACTGCGCATCACATTTCTCCAGGCCAACGGCATCCCGTCGGGGTTCCTGTCGGACACGCCGTTCCGCTACTCCTACCGCGTCGCTGCGGACGGCACTGCGGACATCACGTCTGCGCGGACAAGCATGCTCTTCGCGCCGGTGCTCGCCGCGCTCGATGCGAAGAATCCCGACGCCGCCGCGAAGCTTCTCGCCGAACCGAAGCTCGCGGCCGATGCGCTGGCGCAAAAGCTGGGGCGCCGTCTTCTCAATGCGAAGCCGATCGCGCCGGGTGAAGTCTCCGCAGACACGAAAAGCATCGCGCTTTCCGAGCTGACAAGCACCCGCGCGGAAACAGGCTACGGCGCGCCGGTTCGCAATCGACTGCCGGGGACGGCGGGACTTCTCCGCAGCGGCGGGATAATTTTCGAGCACGGCTTCTACGCGCACGCGCCGTCCGTATATGAATGGTCGCTGGACGGTTCGTGGAAATCGCTCGCCGGGCGGGTGGGGCTCGCCGACGGCAACGAGGGCAGCATCGAAGCGGTGATCGAGGGCGACGGAAAAATCCTATGGAAATCCAGCAAACTCAAAACGGGCACGCCGGTGGCATTCACCGCGAACGTCGAAGGCGTGAAGAAGCTCGTCCTCAAAACCACGGACGCGGGCGATGGAACCCGCGCGGACTGGGGCGTGTGGCTGGAGCCAATGCTGGCGCGGTAATTCGAAAGATATCCGTTCTTATTCCTCATTTCCGCATGGCGCGGCTTGCACTTCACGACGGGGGCACTAGCGTTCGCGGCTTATTTCTTTATGACCAATCTGTCCGTTTCTGATCCGCTTGCGCCGTGTGATTCATTTGCCCGAAGACATCTCGGTGCCAACGAAGCGGAAATCGCGCTCATGCTGAAAACGCTGGGCGAGCCATCGCTCGACGCGCTCATCGGCAAGACTGTGCCGGAGGGCATCCGGCTTTCAGGACCGATGAATCTTCCCGCCGCCGCCGGCGAGAGCGCAGCGCTGGAGGAATTGCGGACGCTTTCGATGAAGAACCGCGTGTTCCGCAGCTTCATCGGCGAGGGTTACTACGACACGCACACGCCGGGTGTCATTCAGCGCAACATCCTGGAGAATCCGGGCTGGTACACGGCTTACACGCCGTATCAGGCCGAAATCGCGCAGGGCCGTCTGGAGGCGCTGCTGAATTTCCAGACGATGGTCGCGGACCTCACCGGCCTGCCGGTTTCCAATGCGTCGCTTCTCGACGAAGCGACGGCTGCCGCCGAGGCGATGCACATGGCGTTTGCCGTCCGCAAGAACAAGGACGGGAAGAAGATCTTCGTCTCGAAACGCTGCAACTCGCAGACCATCGCCGTCATCCAGACCCGCGCTGAGCCCTTGGGAATCGAGGTAATCGTCGATGATGAATCGTCGCTTTCGATCGATGCCTCGGTATTCGCCGTCGTCGTGCAATATCCCGACGTCGATGGCTCCATCAACGAATACGATCTCCTTTTTGCCAATGCGAAGAAAGCCGGCGCGCTGTGCATCTGCGCCGCTGATTTGCTGGCGCTCGTGCTGCTCCGTCCGCCGGGGGAGTTTGGCGCGGACATCGTTGTGGGAACCACGCAGCGATTCGGCGTGCCGCTGGGATTTGGCGGACCGCACGCGGCGTATCTCGCAACGAAGGACGAGTTCAAGCGGTTGATGCCGGGACGTCTCGTGGGCATCTCGATCGACTCGCACGGAAACCCCGCCTACCGCCTCTCGCTGCAAACGCGCGAGCAACACATCCGCCGCGACAAGGCGACCTCGAACATTTGCACCGCGCAGGTGCTCCTCGCCGTCATCGCCTCGATGTATGCAGTTTACCACGGCCCCGGCGGGCTGCGGAAAATCGCGACGCGCGTCCATCTTTGCGCACGCACATTCGCGCTCGCGCTGGAGAGTCTGCCGCAGAAGTTCGAAGTTTGCAGCCAGCCGTTTTTCGACACCGTCTGCGTGAAGACGGCGAAGAACGATGCGGACGCGATTCTCGCCACTGCAAAGGCGATGCGGGTGAATCTTCGCCGGATCGGCGAGAGCCAGTTCACGGTCTCTTTTGACGAGACAACCACGGTGGAGGACATCAACACACTCATCGCGATTTTCACCTACGGCAATCGGATCGACAACACCGCCGTGCAAATCTCCCGGCAGGCTTTGAGCGATATCCCTGCGGTGCATCAGCGTAAGAGCGCGTTCCTCACGCACCCTGTTTTCAACTCCCACCGCACCGAGCACGAGATGCTCCGCTACCTCCGCAGGCTGGAGGCAAAAGATCTGTCGCTCTGCCACTCGATGATCCCGCTCGGCTCGTGCACGATGAAGCTGAACGCAACGAGCGAAATGTTCCCGGTGACATGGCCGGAGTTCTCGCGCATCCATCCGTTTGCACCGGCCGATCAAACCACCGGCTACCGCGAAATGTGCACGCAGCTCGAGAAATGGCTCGGCGAAATCACGGGACTTCCGGGCGTGTTGCTGGAGCCGAATGCAGGCTCGCAGGGCGAATACGCGGGGCTGCTCGCGATCCGCAAGTACCATGAGGCGCGCGGCGAAAAGAAACGCACCATTTGCCTCATCCCGAACAGCGCCCATGGCACAAACCCCGCAAGCGCAGTCATGGCCGGGATGCGCGTCGTCCCCGTAAAGTGCGACGAAAAAGGGAACATCGACATGAGCGATCTGTTTGAAAAAGCCGGCGAACACGCGGACGATCTCGCCGCGCTCATGCTCACGTATCCGAGCACCCACGGCGTCTTCGAGGAAACCGTGCGCTCGATTTGCGATCTCATTCACGCCAACGGCGGACAGGTCTATATGGACGGCGCAAACATGAACGCGCAAGTGGGCCTCACGAGCCCCGGCCGCATCGGCGCGGACGTGTGCCACCTCAATTTGCACAAGACATTCTGCATCCCGCACGGCGGCGGCGGTCCCGGCGTCGGGCCGATTTGCGTGGGAGCACATCTCACGGAATTCCTGCCGCCCCGCGCCCGCACAGGCCCGGAGCGGCACACGGGCGCAATCTCCGCGGCGCCGTACGGCAGCGCGAGCATCCTGCCGATCTCGTGGATGTATATCCGCATGATGGGAGCAGAAGGCCTCACCATGGCGACAAAGCTTGCGATCTTGAACGCCAACTACATGGCGACGCGCCTGCGAGATTTCTTCCCGGTGGTATTCACCGGCGAGAACAGCACGGTGGCGCACGAGTGCATCATCGACATCCGCGGCTTCAAACTCGTCACCGCGGAAGACGTGGCAAAGCGGCTCATGGACTACGGCTTTCACGCCCCGACGCTGAGCTGGCCGGTCACCGGGACGCTCATGATCGAGCCGACCGAAAGCGAAACAAAAGCCGAGCTCGATCGTTTCTGCGACGCGCTGATTTCGATTCACGGCGAGATGACCGCCGTCGAGAGCGGCGCGGTGTCCAAGACCGATAACCCTCTCAAAAACGCCCCG
>JAYUSJ010000043.1:0-26471 GCA_043755735.1 Verrucomicrobiaceae bacterium
CAGGTGTTACCCATGTCCTGAACCACATGTGTTACCCATGTCCTGACCCACGCCTTCTCGCTTGCGACCAATCACGAATCACGAATCACAAGTCACAGCTTTATCTACGCGATGATGCCTTTTACGGGGTGCCCATGCACGTCGGTGAGTCGGAATTGGCGGCCTTGGTAGCGGAAAGTGAAGGCTTCGTGGTTGATGCCGCAGAGGTGCATGATCGTGGCCTGCATGTCGTGGACGTGCACGGGGTCGCCGACGATGTTCCATGCGAATTCGTCGGTCTCGCCATAGACGGTGCCGCCGCGGACGCCGCCGCCTGCGAGGAAGACGCTGTATGCCCGGCCAAAGTGGTCGCGTCCGTTGGGCTTCGCGGGGTCGCCCTGGCCGAATGGCGTGCGTCCGAATTCGTTGCCCCAATAGACGAGCGTGTCGTCGAGGAGACCGCGCTCTTTAAGATCGGCGATGAGGGCGGCGGCGGGGACTTCGGTGTCGCGGCACTGGACTTCGAGCTGGGTGAAGAGATTGCCGTGCTGGTCCCATCCGGCGTGCATGAGCTGGACGAAGCGGACGCCGCGTTCGAGCAGCCGCCGGGCGATGAGGCAGTTGTTGGCGAAGGTTCCTTTCACCAATGCATCGGGGCCGTAGCGCTCGATGACGCTCTTGGGTTCCTTCGAAAAATCCATGAGGTCGGGCACGCTCGTTTGCATGCGGTAGGCCATTTCGTATTGCGAGATGCGCGTGTCGATCTCGGGGTCGCCGTAGTCCGCGAGGTGCTCTTCGTTGAGCGCGCGAATGTCGTCGAGCAGCGCGCGGCGGGAAGTGTGCGTAGTGCCGGCGGGGCTTTCGAGATATGGCACCGGGTCGCCGGTATTACGCAGGCGCACGCCCTGGAATCGGCTCGGGAGAAAGCCGGAGCCCCAATAGTAATCGTAGAAAAGCTGCCCGCAGGTTTTGCCTTTGTCCGACGAGGTCATGACGACGTAAGCGGGAAGGTCCTGGCTCTCGCAGCCGAGGCCGTAAGTGAGCCACGAGCCGAGACTGGGGCGTCCGGGAACCTGCGAGCCCGTCATGAAAAACGTGACGCCCGGCGCGTGATTCACGGCCTCCGTATGCATGGAGCGGACGAGGCAGATATCGTCGGCGAGCTTGCCGAGATTCGGGAGCATGGAGCTAAGTTCCATTCCGCACTGGCCGTTTTTCTGGAAGGGTTTGATCGGTCCGACCATCGGCCATCTCGAAGCGCCGGAGGTCATCGTCGAGAGCCGCGTGTTCCCGCGAACGCTGGCGGGAATGTCCTGCCCCTGCATCTTTGTGAGCGTCGGTTTTGGGTCGAAGAGATCGACGTGCGAGCATCCGCCGCCCTGCCAAAGGCAGACGACGCGTTTTGCCTTCGGCGCAAAATGCGGAAGGCCGGGAAGTGTCTCGGCAGCCGTGCCTTTTCCAGTGAGCAGCGAGGCCAGTGCCGCGCCGCCGATTCCTTGTGCCGCGCGTCCGAAGAATTGTCGGCGGGTGACGCGATCGATGTTGGTTTGAAAGTCAGGGTTCATTCGCGTGTGAGTGCTTGATCGAGGTTGAGGATGGCGAGGCACACGGCGCTCATGGCGGCGTGCTCGGCGGTGTTGAGTTTTTCTGCGCGCGGTGCGGTGCCGATTGCTACGGCTGCTGCTGCGGCTTTCGCGTCCTGCGTGTAGAAGACGAGTTGTTTGTCGTATGCGCGCTGGAGAATGGCGAGTTGCTCCGGCTTGGGCGTGCGGCCGAGCACGCGGCGGAATGCCCACGTCGTGCGTGCGGCGGGATCGGGTGCATTTTCCATCGCGTGTTGCGCAAGCACGCGTGAGGCCTCGGCCCACGTGGGATCGTTCAGCGTCGTGAGCGCGTGGAGCGGTGTGGATGTCGTGCCGCCGCGCACTTTGCAGACTTGCCGCGTGGATGCGTCGAACATGTTCACGGGGCCGATGGTGCGCCGCCAGAATGTGTAAATGCTGCGCCGGTAGAGGTCGCCGCCTTTCGAGGCCGGATACGTAAAATCGCGCTCTTTCGTGATGGCGAGCGTCTCCCACACTTCGCCCGGCTGGTAAGGATACACGGGCTTGCCGCCCATGCGCAGATCGAGCAGTCCGCTCGCGGCAAGCGCGACATCGCGGAGGACGATCGACGGCGACCGGAACCGCGAGGCGCGTGCAAAGAGCCGGTTCTCGGGATCGCGGGCGACGAGCTCTTTGGAAACGCGGCTGCTTTGGCGATACGTCGCGCTGTTTACGATCAGCCGGACCATGTGTTTCTGGCTCCAACCCTTTTCGAGAAACTCGACGGAGAGCCAGTCGAGCAGCGGTTGATGAATTGGCACTTCGCTTTGCACGCCGAGGTCTTCGACGGTCTTCACGATGCCCACGCCGAAGAAATACTGCCACATGCGGTTCATCTGCACGCGGGCGGTCAGCGGATGTTCTGGCTGGAAAAGCCAGCGCGCAAATCCGAGCCGGTTGCGCGGCGCATCGGCGGGCATCGGCGCGAGAAAAGCGGGCGTGGCCATCGTCACCTCGTCCTTTGGCTGGAGGTATTCACCGCGATTCAGGATGTGCGACTTCCGTGGCTTGGAATCGCTCATGACCATCACGCGCGGTAGATTCTGTTTGAAGTCGTTCATCGCCTTGTCGGCGGCCTTTGTCTTGCCACGAGCGGTGACGAGCGCGGCGGGTGCGGCGTTTTTGGAAACGTAGTCGCGGAGCTTTTTCGCCTCGTCTTTCGAGCGCTCCGGCTTCTTCACGATCGCTGCGATTTCGTCGGGCAGCGCCTTGCGCGATGCGGGCTGCGACGCACCGGTCGATCCGATGCGAAAGCGCCCGAGCGTGTGCTGTTTGTTTGCCGACTGAAACTCGAAGGTGAGCTCCACTTTTCCATCCGCAGGCGTGGCAATTGGAGCGGCGCATTGCACGATGAGGATGTAGGGCTTTGTGGTCTCGGGGAAAAATGCCCACGCGGTATTCGGGTCGTCGTCGATGACTCCCTGCGGCGAGAATCCACCCTGCGAATACGTGGCGCTCGCGGCGTTCAGCTTCACTTCCGCGCCGCCTGCTTTTACGCGAAGCTTCGTGAGCACGGCGTTCCCGCTGTCTCCACGCCCCGCGCCTTTTTTCGGCAGACGGCGGTCCGGGATGGTCTCGATGCGAAAGCCCGTGATCGGCACGCTGCCAGCGGGGAGCGTGATGGTGTAGTTCGATTTGTCCGGGCTCGGGCCGTCGGCGAAGATCGACTGGTCGTCGAGCACGCTTAGCATTGCATCGCCCGTGGCGGTCATCGACTGCGGCGTGACGATGGCCCACTCGACGGGCTTGTCTTCGAGGAGATCTTTCTCCGCAGCTTCGTATGCAGCCGCAGTTTCGGGCGATTTCTCCGCAGCGCCCTCCGCTTTCTTCGCTTCGGCAAGTGCGGCCTCCAGCGATCTGAGCTTCGCCTTTTCCTCGTCCGTGCCGACCGTGATCGAAGGCTCCGCGATGCGATATTGTCCGCCGCCGGACGGCGTGCCGGACTCGGGCACATTATTAAACATCGCGAGCATCGAGTAGTAATCGCGCTGGGTGATCGGGTCGTATTTATGGTCGTGGCATTGCGAACACGCCATTGTGAGGCCGAGCCAGTTCGTGGTCGTCGTATCCATGCGGTCAAACAGGATCACATTGCGCTGTTCCTCGGGAATCGCACCGCCCTCGCCGTTGAGCAAATGGTTTCGATTGAACCCCGTCGCGATGAGTTGCTCCTCCGTGGGATTCGGAAGCAGGTCACCCGCGAGTTGCTCGATGCTGAACTGATCGAACGGCATATCCGCATTGAGCGCCTTCACCACCCAATCGCGCCAGAAATACTGATGCGTGTCGCCGTCCTGCTGAAAGCCGTTGCTGTCCGCATAACGCGCCGCATCGAGCCAAGGGAGCGACATCCGTTCGCCGTAGTGCGGCGACGCGAGCAGCCGCTCGACGACCTTTTCATAAGCATCCGGCGACGTGTCGGCTGCAAAAGCGTCCACTTCCTCCGGCTTTGGCGGGAGCCCGACGAGGTCGAGCGACAGCCGCCGGATGAGCGTCTGACGGCTCGCTTCCGGCGACGGTTGCAGGCCCTCAGCATCCAGCTTTGCCAAAACGAATCGGTCGATCGCATTGCGCGCCGCCGCTGGATTTTTCACCTCCGGCGCTTGCGGGCGGACGGGCGGCACGTAGGCCCAGTGCTGCGAATAGTTCGCGCCTTCGCTGATCCACCGCTTCAGCGTCTCCTTCTGCTCCGGCGAAAGTCGGCGGTTCGACTTTGGCGGCGGCATCAGGTCATCGCGATCGTCAGTATGGATTCGCTTAATGAGTTCACTCTCCGCCGCATTTCCCGGAACAAAAGCCTTCAGTTTCAGCGCCACGTCCCGAACGTCCAGCCGCAGGTCGGCCTCGCGTTTATTCGGGTCCTGCCCGTGGCAGTAAAAACAGTTTTCCGAGAGAATAGGCCGGACATCGCGATTGTAGTCCACAGGCGCGGCATGCACCGGCGCGGAAATCGCGATGAAGAAAAAAGCGGCGGAATATTTAGTCACACCGCATCAACCCGCAGCCTGCGCACGGTATTAGCCGCCAATCCCGCCCGCCACTTACCATCCCCCTGACCTCAGCCGGGCCAGCGCAGCCGCGTGAAGGCTGTAACGCAACGCGAATGTCGCTCGCACCACAACAACGACAAGTATCAAAAAGACACCCACCGCTTCCTCCTCCGCCCGGACAACCACTAATAGTCTGTCACGCCGTTTGCAGTCACCGCCGTTTGTTTCATTATCGCGCTGACACAAATCCGGCCCCGTGGGGTGAAGACCCCATGGGAACCGCACGGCGGAATGTTATCTTAATCCCATGAATATACTATTACTCTTGGTTGTCCTGCTTCTCGTTTTCGGTGGCGGTGGTTTTTACTTTGGTGGTCCTGTCATCGGCGGCGGAGGCCTTGGCTTGGTTTTAATAATCTGCCTCGTCATCTTTTTGACAGGCGGATTTCGAGGCTCAAAAGGTTGACGGATTGTTCACGGGTTTGGCAGCGAGCAGACATTGATGCTGTCACTGCCGCCACCGTAAGGCCGCAGAAGCGTCGCCGTGCGGAAGGCTATTAGTCTGAAACTTTAACGCTCCATCGCATGACAAAGAATGAAGATTCGAGCGCGCATCCGTTCCGCCGCACTCATACCCGCACGACGCAGTAGCCGAAGTCCATCGTGCGGCCTTCGGGGGCGTCGGTGATTTTTATGGAAGGGGAGAGGGTGTAGAGCTGGCGGCGGCCGTCGGTGGGGTCGTATTCGGCGGTGATGAAGCCGGCGTCGCGGAGGGCGATGATGTGTTTGAGCGTGGCGTCGAAGCGTTTGCCGGAGATGGTGGAGAGGGCTTTTGCGCGGCGGGGCTTGCGGTCGGTCATCGCGAGGAGAATCCGCCTGCGGGTCGGGTCGCCCAGGACCGCGAAAACGGTATCGGCGCTGACGGTTCTCACGGTGGTCTGCACGGTCGGGAAAGAAGGGCTGTCGCTCATGAGCGTGGACCGTGACAGAATGGAATCGCTTGGACAATGCCGGAGTCTCCTCCGACTCGCGCGCGATTGCGTCGCGACGGCGGGCAGGCTCGGGCTCGGGAAAACCAAATCGCTTTTCCCAAGGGGGAGTCTCGGTGGCCTGAAAACGCATCAGGATTTGCCATCCCTGCGTCTCAACCGCGTGAAAACCGATTAGTTTTTACCGTCCCGGAGCCTCCCTACTGGAAGGACAAATCAGCAATCGCCGTCCCGGAGCGTGGCTACTGGAAGGAAGAATCAGCAATCGGCGTCCCAGAGCATGGCTACTGGAAGGACAAATCAGCAATCGGCGTCCGGGAGCGTGGCTACTGGAAGGACGAATCAGCAATCGGCGTCCCCGAGCTTTCCTCTCGACGATTTATCAGGGAGCAGCCTTGTGGGGACTCAACCAATGCGATCAAGGCCCGCCCGCCGCTACCCGGTTCCCTGACGTCTGCTCACGCTAGTTGGGCTTTGCCTGCTCGCGTATTGCACGTCCCTTCTAGCTCGATTTCGGTCGGGGCAGGGGATGCTGGGATTGGACACGGGGGCGATCGCGGAGAATGGAAAGGTCGCTACTTGTCCGCCCAGCGATTGAACCAAGTCGCCCCAGCCGTGGCCGCCGCGTGGTAATGGCTGCCACCCCAGTCGTTTTCCATGTCTTTCGAGGGATGGCGTCGCGCCAGCTCCGTTGAAAGAACGAAGAATTATTTCGGCGATTTGGGTGCGGCGTGATTAACTCGCCGGACAAATATGGCCAAACGCATTTCCCGAAAAGACATGTCGAAGATGTCGTTCCGCGACTTTATAGGGGCGGCGCGTGGCCCGTACGGACGTCTGTTTGGTTATATGAAGCCCTACATGGGGCGGTTTTGGGCAGGGATCTTTTTCGGCATTTGCTTTGCCGGAGCGAATGGCGCGCTGGTGTTTGTTTTCAAGCATGTGGGCGATCTCGTCCTGACTGGCGGGCCGGGTGAAAAAGCGAAGAGTATCGCGCATTTGCCGGAGGCAATTCAGGCGTGGGCGGCACCGACTGCGGATGGCCGTTCTCCGATACATGTGGTGCTCGCGATTTGTCTCCTGGTCCCGGCAGTCATGGCAGTGCGCGGGCTGTTTTCTTATTTGAATGCTTACTGTGTGCTGTGGGTGAGCCAGCGCGTGCTGGACGATATTCGCCAGCAGGTTTACCGGCACACACTGGGGCAGGCGATGGAGTTTTTTAACAAGCAGAAGGCGGGCGATTTGGTGCAGACGGTGTTCATGCAGACGCGCATCGCACAGCAGGCGCTGACGAGCATCGCGGCGGATGTGGTGAAGCAGCCGGTGACGATTATCAGCGCTGTGGGGATGATGTGGTGGTTCGATCCGGCGTTCACGGTTGCGGCGCTTCTCCTGTTCCCGATTTGTCTCCTGCCGGTGCTGATCGTGAGCAAGAAGGTGCGCAAGAGCGCCGCACGCGAAGAGGAACAAGCCGGGCAGATGATGGTGCTCATGCACGAAGCGTTTGGGGGCATTCGCGTAGTGAAGACCCACGCCCGCGAGGACTATGAGGCGGATCGTTTCAACGCAGCAAATCAAGCGATGCTGCGCTTTGTGATGAAGTGGAGGAAGGCGATAGAGATTACCGGTCCTGCGGTGGAGACGGTGGCGTCGTTGGGGATTAGCGGGGCGCTTTTTTACGCGTGGTGGAAGCCGCTTTCCAACGGCGACATGCTGGCGCTGGTCGGCGCACTGATCTTGATTTATCCGTCCTTCAAGGCGCTCAGTCGCATTCACCTGATGATGCAAAAGTGCCTGGCTTCGACGACGAAGATTTTCGAGCTGCTGGATAGTCCGGCGGCAATCCAGGACGCGGCGGGCGCGGTCGCGCTGGGAAAAGTGCGTGGCGAGATTTGCTTTGAGAATCTTACGTTCACTTACGCTGGGACGAGCGAGCCCGCAGTGAAAGGAATCAATCTCCGTATCCCAGCCGGCAGCACGTGTGCATTTGTGGGCGAGAGCGGGAGCGGAAAGAGCACGCTTTTCGCGTTGCTACAGCGTCTTTACGAGGGGCAGCAGGGAAGTGTCTCGGTGGATGGATTCGACCTCCGGACAGTGACGCAGGCCTCCCTCCGCGAGCACGTCGCGACGGTGAGTCAGGACGTCTTCCTTTTCCACGACACCATCGGCCAGAACATCCGCTACGGACGTCTGGAGGCCACTCAGGCGGAAATCGAGCACGCCACGAAGATGGCTTACGCGCATGACTTCATCCTCGCCCAGCCGCAGGGCTACCAAACCGTGATTGGCGACAAAGGGTGCAATCTTTCCGGCGGCCAGCAACAACGACTCAGCATCGCTCGAGCGCTGCTCAAGGACGCGCCTATCCTATTGCTCGACGAGGCGATGAGCGCACTCGATACGGAGAGCGAACGGCGCATCCAGGAGGCGCTGGAGACGCTCTCGAAAGGCCGCACGGTGCTTGCCATTGCGCACCGGCTTTCTACGATTTTGAAGGCGGACCAGATCGTCGTTATGGACCGTGGCCACATCAAAGCCGTGGGCAAACACGCCGACCTTTACGAACGCTCGCCGGAGTACCGGCGGCTCTACGATTTACAGTTCAATTCACACCAAGCAGCCGCATGAAAACCATCCTCGCACTGATCATTTTCGCCAGCACCGCATTTGGGATCCCGGCGATCAAGGTTTCGAACAGGGAGTTTCCCGATGGAACGTGGAGCTCGAAGGAAATCAATCCGGAGAAGCGCCGCTCGATCGAGCGCTTCTACACATCCGGATCGAAAGTTCCGTATCAAACGATCCTCTACCAACTCGACGACCGACTGCAGCCGATGTCGGGCATTTATTACAACGCGAAGAACCAGGTCTTCCAGAAATGCACCTACAAGCTCGATGGCGCGGATCACATCATCCAGGAAGTCGTGTACGATGCGAAGGGGAACCTCACCGGCACAAATAACTTCATTTACGGAACGCGCGGCGGACAGTCGACGCTCATCAACGTGGACCGCTATGACGCGAACGGGAACCTCATCCCGAAGGGGCGTGTGACCGGAAAAAAACGGTAGGATTCAGCGTCGCTCGATCAGCAACGGCTTCACGGGAATGCCGTCGCTCCATTTTCCCATCGCGGGCGAGGGATTAAACGGACGATCGGAAAACGCGGCGACGCATAGCTCGTCGAAGAGCCGCCAGTAGCCGTACCAGTCGAGCGCATTCGCGAGCGATGGTTCTGCTGCCAGTGGTGCGAGGTGTCCCGGTGAAATTCGCGGCAAGCCGTGGGCGTCCGGCCGCAGGGTGATGAATCGGCTCTCGGCGACATGCTTTGTGCCCGCCCAAATCTTGCGCGAACTGCGCGTGCCGACAAAATGATCGTCGGTCCCGACCAGCACCGCGACTTTTGTCTTCACGGGGATCGTGGAGAGATCGTCGAGCGGGATCAATTGCCAGCCGTTCTCCGGCCCCTGCCCGGCGTGGACCGTCATGATGGCCCGCGGGAGGGGTAGCTTTTCCTCGACGGCGTGCGCGGCATACATCGCCGCACCGATGCCACCCGCCGAGTGCCCGACGATGGCGAAACGGTCGAGGTCCGGCGCGACGTGCCCTTCTTCCGCAAGCACCTCCAGCGCACGGCGGACTGCGGCGGCGGTATTGGCGCGGTATTCCTGCGGCGGGGTGACGAGGTCTTTTTGGTACTGCGGATAAACGACAATATTTCCACGACGGACGATGTGTGTGATCCATGCCTGATACGGATCGGGCGTCATCGCGCTGTAGCCGTGGAGAAAAAGAACAAGAGGTGCGTTTTTTGGAGCGGGCGCCTTGGGCTCAAAAAGCCAGAATCGCTGACCTCCCGTGCCGTGTTCGCTTTCCCGCAATTCAGCGTGTCCATACGTGGAACCACCCGGCCCTTTTGCCGGTTGTGATGGCTGGCGCGGCGTGGCGTGGGCGAGCAACGAAGCGAAGAGAAGAGCGATGAAACCGCGAATCAACATCAGAACTTCAGTGTGAACTGGGCTGCGAGGATGCTGCCGTTTTCACGAGCGGCATCGTCGCGATGTTCGAGACTGTACTGAAGCTTGAGTTGCGTGTTTTCCGTCGGGCGGAAGCCGATGACCACGTCCACTCGAGCGAGGTCCTGCCCCCATTTTGCGGAGCCGCCGTTTCCGTCCGGGATGTCGCCGTAGAATTGCTGGTTCCATCGCAAAGCGCCGAAAAACTGAGGCGTGAACTTGTATTTCGCCTCGATGTAGTACGCGAATGTATCGGCGTGTCCGACGGTGGGAACTTCAAACCGCGTCGCGAAAAACTCCGCCCACAATTGCAGGTGGCCGTGCGCATAGGAGATGTCATGCGCGAGGATTAACTCGCGGTAGTCGCCGATGTCTCGTCCGGCAGGAAGTCCGATTGCCGCTTCCGGGCGGAGATACGGACCGCTGACTCCCGAGAGTCCAAATGTCCACGCGGGATCGGGCTTGTAGCCGATGCGTGCGGCGAACGAAGGATGCTCGAAGCCCACTTCGCCCGCATCCCAGGATTCCGGGCGCGAGGCGGGCGCTGCGTTTTTCACTTCGGCCGCATATTCGAAATGACCGACGCGACCGGAGATGGAAACGCCGCTCGTGTAAGCAGGCCCCCAGATGATCGGATTGCGCAGCGATTTGTCGGAGTTTTCCTCGGCGATGCTGTCGCGCTTTGCAACGTGTCCCCAGTAGAGCAGAGTGGTCGGGCTATCGACGGCGTAGTAGTCCCAGATCCCGGTGAGGTTTTCGTAGGCCGATGGAGCGGTGATGAATGCGTTTTCCCACGACCCGTGGCGGGCAATCCAACTTCCGATCACGGTACTGAATTTCCCGATTTGGATGCTCAGCCGCCCGTCTTTCCATGGCGAGATGCGGAGGGCGTATTCATCGAGCCGGGACTCGCTACCTCCATCGGTCGGGTCAAAGCCGCGGTCGATCCGTCCTTGAGCAAACACATAGACATATGGGCCGAACTGGGCATCGAGGAAAAACGTGAGGCGCGGATTCATCAGCCAGTTGCGTTCGGTGAAAATGAGCCCTGGCGCGGGTTGCTGGATATGGTAGCCCTCGATATCGAGCGTGCCACTCAGGCGCGCGCGGATGTTTCCATCGGCGAGGCTGAAGGTGAGCATCTGGTCGAGTCGGTCGAGCGGGTCCTCGGCATGGAGAGCGGGGACGGTAATCGCAAGTGCAAGGAGTAGCGTTTTCATACGGTTTTCATGGCGGTGACAATGGACTCGCGCAGGGTGGTCACGCTTACCGGTTTGCTGGCAAGCACATCCACCTCGGGGAAGCGTTCTTTCTCTAAAAACTGGCCGAATCCGGTGAGAAGAATAATGGGAGTTTTCGGGCGGAATTGTTTGATCGCAGCAGCCATTTGGTCGCCGCTCATCCCCGGCATGGCGCGGTCGGTGACGACAAGGTCGAAGACTCCGGACATAAACTGCCGAAGACCCTCCACTCCGTTTTTGGCGAGAGTGACGATGTGTCCGTCGTGCGCCAGCGTGGCGGCCAGAGTCTCTCGAACCGGAGCCTCATCGTCCACTACGAGCATGCGCAAACCTCGGCGAACGTCAGCCTTTGCGACAGCCTCCACCTGGGCTGCCAGATGCGGTGGAAGGGTGATGAGAAATGTCGTGCCGCGACCGGGTTCGCTTTGGATGTCGAGTTTGCCAGCGTGCCGCTGGACGATCCCGAACACCATCGAAAGTCCGAGCCCCGTTCCGCGGTCACCTTTGGTGGAAAAGAACGGCTCCAAGCAACGCCCGCGCACTTCCTCCGACATACCGATGCCGGTGTCCGAGACTTCGAGCCGCGCACCGTCCCCGCTTGCGCGGGTGCGCACCGTAATGGTGCCGCCCTGCGGCATCGCGTCCACTGCGTTGAAGATCAAATTGGTGAGAACCTCCCGTAATGCCGCCTCCTCGCCCGCGATGAGCGGGACAGGCTCCAGTTCTGTTTTTAGCTCGATGGTCGCGCCGCCCGCCTGCGCCTGGTCGCGCCAGCGTGGCCGTGTCAGCGCAACGGCCTGCGTGATCAATTTCGGAAGGTCCACCGGAGTAAATTCCACCTGCTCGGAACTGCTTCGGTAAAACTCCCGGAGCCGCGCCACGACACTCGCAGCATCGCTTGCCGCGGTCTGGATGCTCTGCAAATAGCTGCGGGCGCGCTCCGGATTTTCCAGCGTCTCCGGGCTGAGGAGGAGCAAATCGCTGAAGCCCAAAATAGGCACGAGTGCGTTATTGAAGTCGTGCGCAACGCCGCTCGCCATTTGCCCAAGCGCACGCAGTCGTTCCTGCTGCACGTGCTGTTGCTGGGCGGCCTTGAGTTGCTCCATCGCGTTCGCGAGTTCTGTGTTTCGCGCGCGCAGTTCGTCGTTCGTTAAATCCAGCGCTGCCTCTGCGCGCTCGCGCCCTTCGCGGTGTACTTCGGAAGTAACGGCGAGTTTCTCCACGGGCGACGAGAGGCGCGTGGCGAGGATGTGAACGACAACGTACACGCCGAGCAGAAGAATGGCCCCGGCGGTTATGATCTTCCATCGAAGCGCCTGTTGCTGCGCTGTCGATTCAGCGAGAGAATAATGCGCTACTTGCCAGACCGGCTGGAACTTGGAGACGGGATTTAATAGCCGGCAGAACAGCAAGTTTGGCGTACCCCCGATCTGGACCAACGCCGTGCGTTCCGCTGTTGCTCCGGGGCTCTCGATGGCTGCGGTGGCGGCTTCCTGTGTGTCTGCCAGACTTGTGCCGGATAGTCCTTGTTGATGGAGGGAGCCACCGACCCAGTATCCGGCTTGGTTCAGCGGCGGAGTAAAGCACAGCACGATCGCGCCAAGCAGTTCATCAGCCGCTCCATCCACCATCGGCGTGGTGAACACTTCGAGAATAGTGCCCTCAGCGGTGGTGACGTAGTCTACCAACTGCGTGGTCGGGATACCATTTTGCGCGAGTCCGCTTTCCCACGGAGCGGGTTGCTCGCCGGGTCGCGGAATAATCGCACCCGTTCTATCGAGAAATCTCAGCAGCCGCGCTGCGCCTGTGCCGGTGAGCGTCGTGCCATCGATCACTCCGCGCAGTTGATGTTCGGTCAGTGCGTTTTCGTAAATGAGTTCCGGCGAGGAATCGTCCGCCAGTGCCGCCTGAATCCGCGGCTTTTGAGCGAGAAAGCCGCAGAGCAATTTGAGCGATTGCATCCGTGTTTTTCGCTCTTCGAGCCGGGTATCAAATTCGGAGCGATATTCCTTTTGGATCGTCTCCCTCGCGTGCGCCTCCGCGCCCCGCTGGGCATACCATAGCGCGAGAGCGGTGGCCGCGCAGACCACAAGCATCACGGTGGCGAGCATTCGAGTCCGAAATCGAATCGGCTTCGGGGGCGTCGTGCTCACGGAAAGTCAGCCCGCAGGGTCGTTCGGGATTTGAGGTCCACCGGACGTTCGAGAGTTGTCTTGCTGTCCATCCAGACTTTCAGCGTGTAACGCCCGGCGGGAAGTCCGCTCAGCTTGAACGTGCCATCCGGTTGGGTCTTCACAAAGTGCGGCGAGTTCATCACCAGAACGAGAGCCCGCATGTGCTCATGGATGTCGCAGCGAATCGGCACGAGTCCCGGTTTGTCGAAAGTCTGGCTCGGCACAGGTTTGTCTTCGGGCCTGTAGCGCCCGAGGTCGAAGCGTTTCACTACGGAGAACGAAAACACGTTGTGGTATGTGTCATCGTGATTCGGAAACTCGACGATCGTCCCCGTTCGAATCGGCAGGAGCGAAGGGGTGAAAGTCAGGTCCTTTTGGAGGAGTTGGGCCTTGGGCGGTGTGGCTGGAGCAGGAAAATCTCCCTCCAACCATACGACTGCAAGTGCCGGACTCATCGCGAGGACGCCGGCTTTGGTAACGACGTCATATCGCTTTGCCATGACTGGACCGGTCTTTCCCTGCGGAAGTGCGACGCGACCTTCGATGGTCGCATCGGCAGCGGCGGAGCTGGAGAAGGCGATAAGGGCACAGAATAGAATGCTAAATGGGCTGATTTGCACGGAAGTGATAAAGCAGTCGCTGTTCCCGCCGGTGTCTGAACGTGCGTTGGGCAGTTGAACTAAACTGGCGGGCGACGTCGGTAGAAAGCTCGTGTTTCCGCCGGGTTTCATGTAGGGGTGGCGTCTCATTTATGTTTAAACGTCAGTCCGATAGTCCCATTTCCGTCGTCACAGGAGCCGCAGGTTTTCTCGGTTCGCATCTTACCGACCGCCTGTTGGCGGAAGGTCATCGCGTGATCGGGATCGACAATTTCATCACCGGCAACACGAACAACATTGCGCATCTCGCGGGTAATGAGAACTACCGCTTCATCAAGCACGATGTGTCGAACTTCATCTTTTTGCCGGACGATGTGGACTACGTGTTCCATTTTGCTTCGCCCGCGTCGCCGATTGATTATCTGGAATTCCCAATCCAGACACTAAAAGTCGGCTCGCTTGGCACGCACAACACGCTCGGTCTCGCGAAGGACAAAAAAGCCCGTTATCTCATCGCGAGCACGAGCGAGTGCTACGGCGATCCTTTGGAGCATCCGCAAAAAGAAACCTACTGGGGCAATGTAAACCCCGTCGGTCCGCGCGGCTGCTACGACGAGGCGAAGCGCTTCGCCGAAGCGATGACGATGGCCTACCACCGTGCCCACGGCGTCGATACGAAAATCGTCCGCATTTTCAATACCTACGGCCCCCGCATGAGGCTTCGCGATGGACGTGTGGTGCCGGCTTTTGTCGGGCAGGCGCTCACGGGCAAGCCGATCTCCGTTTTTGGTGATGGCTCGCAGACGCGTTCGTTTTGCTACTGCGCGGACCTCATCGACGGCATCTACAAGCTGTCGCAGTCGGATTTCCACGAACCGGTGAACATCGGCAATCCGCACGAGATGACGATCAAGCAGTTTGCGGAGGAAGTGATTCGTTACACTGCATCGACTTCGACCATCGACTACAAGCCGCTGCCTGTGGATGACCCGAAAGTCCGGAAGCCCGACATCACCCGCGCCCGGACGCTGCTCGGATGGGAGCCCAAGGTGGACTTCGCGGAAGGCATCGTGAAGACGATCGAGTTTTTCAAAGGCCGCGTCGCTGCCGGCGATGTCGTGGCATGAGGAAAAGATGGCCCAACGGACGCGAGCTTCTTTCTCGGATCAGCTTTTAGTCACGTTCTAGCGGACGCTGTAGCAAACGAAACGCTCGACACCGCAGGTGGTGCGCGGTTTTGCTCTCGGGACATGGAGAAAGACATCGTTTATTTTGACTTGGAAACTCAGCGCACTGCGAATGATGCGGGCGGTTGGGATCAAAAGGCGAAGATGGGCATGAGCATCGGCGTGACCTATAGCACGAGGCTCGGGGAGTATCAGATATACACCGAGAAGAACGTGGACGCGCTGATCAATCAGCTCATCCGGGCAGATCTCGTCGTCGGCTTCAATGTCGTGAGTTTCGACTACGAAGTCCTGATGGCCTACACGATCATGGACCTGCCTTCGCAGTGCCGGACACTGGACCTCCTCGTGGATATCGAGAAGGTGCTCGGGCATCGAGTGGGGCTCGATTCCGTGGCGAGTGCGAGTCTCGGAGTCGGCAAGACCGCCGACGGTCTGGATGCGATCCGTTGGTGGCGCGAGGGACGGCTTTTGGAGATCGCGGAGTATTGTTGCTACGACGTGAAATGCACCATGCAGGTGCATGAGTTTGGGCGGGACAATGGGCAGGTGTTTTACTTTGACCGGTCGCAGCGAAAGCAGAGTGCCGCGGTGAAATGGTGAGGGTGAAATTCGTTCTTGAGCATGAAGCAATTGCAAAATTGCCTGTGATCGGTAGTTTCCGCGAACCATGACTGCTCATCGATTTCTTACTCCGTGCCTTGCCGGCGCACTGGCGACTGTCCTTGTTTCCGGCTGCGTTGCGCCGCCGAAACCGCCCGTAGTGCCGCCAAAACCACCTGCAAAGCCTGCTCCGGTGCCCGTCGGGTGGTGGAAGGGCGATGCCGCAAAAGGGGCTTCGAGGATCGTCGTCGATCTGTCCGATCAACGCGCCTATTTCTACAAAGGGGATGAAGTCGTGGGTGAATCAAAGTGCTCCAGCGGCAAGAAGGGATTTCGCACTCCGCCCGGAGAATACCGGATCACCCAGAAGAATTTGCATCATCGATCGAATCTCTACGGCACCATCGTCGGCGCCGATGGCGGCACGGTGAAGAGCGATGCCGACATGAGTAAAATGAAGGTGCCCGAAGGGTGTACGTTCGCAGGTGCGAAGATGCCGTTCTATATGCGCTTTCACAATGGATACGGCCTGCACGCCGGCAGGGTGCCGAATTATCCGGCATCGCACGGCTGCGTCCGCCTGCCCTCATTCATGGCCGGGCACTTTTTTAAACATTCTGTTGTTGGCACGCCGGTAACGGTACGCGAATAAAGGAGGGTCAAGGGGCAGTTAGCTCAGCGGTAGAGCGTCTCGTTTACACCGAGTTGGTCGGGGGTTCGAATCCCTCACTGCCCACCACCCCTCATTCTTTATGAAGGAATTCACCGCCGGAATGCTCCGCGTGATCGTTTCTGCCAGTCGCGCGGAAATGGGCGCGAACGCTGGAGCCCACGCAGCACAGGCCATCTCGGCCGCTATCGAGCGCTTCGGCGCGGCTCGCATCATCCTCGCCAGCGCACCTTCGCAGAATGAAACGCTCGCCGAGCTTCTTTCATCGCGCGTGGATTGGAGTCGCGTGACCATTTTCCACATGGACGAGTATGCGGGCCTCGCGGCGGACCATCCACAGACCTTCCGGGCCTACCAGCGTGCCCATGTCCTTTCGAGGATCACTCCGTTTGCATTCCACGGAATCGCAGGCGAAAGCGCCGACGCAGCCGCAGAGTGCGCACGGTATTCCGCGCTGCTCTCCGAGGCGCCGATTGATGTCTGCTGTCTCGGTATCGGGGAAAATGGGCACCTCGCTTTCAACGATCCGCCCGTCGCCGATTTTGCCGACCCGGCGCTCGTGAAGCTCGTGGAGCTCGACGCCGCGTGTCGCCAGCAGCAGGTGAATGACGGCTGCTTTCCCACGCTCGCCGCAGTTCCGACTCATGCGTTGACGCTGACGATTCCCGCGCTCATGAGCGCCCGTGAACTCGTGTGCTCGGTGCCCGGTCCGCGAAAGGCGGACGCGGTCAGGGCAACATTGCACGGTGAAATCAGCACGGCCTGTCCCGCAAGCATCCTGCGTCGCCACCCGAATGCGTCCTTGTATCTGGACATGGATGCCGCAGGAGAGTGATGCGCAGGCTGGTGCTTTGTCGGACGCCGGGTGGTGGTGGGATGGAAATGACAAATGACGGCATAACCATTCGGCAGCCCCATTTCATCATCATTTCACGCCGGGCGAATATCATCGATACTGGGGTTTTCCGGCCACTCATACCATCTCGCAAAGAGAATCAGACCGACGAGTGGGTGACTACGAAGGGCGCGAAGGGCGCGAAGGTCATGGGCATCATTTCCGTGTCATCTTCGCGTCCTTCGCGCCCTTCGTAGTCGTTTATTTTTTTCTGAAGCCGCTGCCTACTCCGCCTCGATCCAAATGCTCTCCGAGTGAGCGCCAAATTCCGGCGCGTACATGCACTCGATGGTCGCGAAGCCCGTCTGGTAGCGGCCGCGGTGGACGACGCGCGTGCTGAATTCGAAGACGTGATTTCCTTTCGGAAGACGGTCCACATACCAGTGGCTCGCGGCGTCGCGCGTGGTCTCGTAAAAGCCCAGACCGTCCTGCCAGCGGTAGCCGGAGAGCACATTCACCGGCTCGGTGCCGCTTCCGCGATGGTCTTTGATGTGCACGTATTCCATATCGCGGTCGGTGCTGAGGACGAGACGCACGACGAGTTCATCGCCGACTTTCACTTTGGCTTTTACCGGCACGAGCACCGGGCCTTTATCCGTGAGCTGGCGGGTGAAGAGCGCCTTTGTGAGCTTCAGCGGAGTGCCCTCGTAGGCGGTCAATTTGCTCATGTCTTCGAGGTATTGCCAATGCACGCTGCCCCACGCAACGCCTGCATCCGTCTTCTTTAACACGATCTTGCCCTGATCGGGTTTCACTTCGCCGCGCACGAATTTCTTTTCGTAGAATCCGGTGCCGGCTTCGATTTTTTCCGGCTTCACAACCTCGCCGCCGAGCGAGACTTCCACGAGAGCGTCGGAAGAAAGGACATTTCCGCCACGCAGCAGCAGCGCGTAAATTGCGTCGGCTGTGGCTTTCGTGGTGCGCCAGTCTTGCGTCTGCTTTTGCTTCAAAAGCCACACTTTGCAGTCCTCGACCGCTTTTGTGTCTGCGGTAACTTCGTCGAGCACTTCGATCATCAGCGCATGCGTCTCGATTGGAGCTTGGTTCCACATCCACGCGCGCTCCGCATCGCGCCAAAACATGCCCATTTCCTCGTTTTTCACCGCGCGTTCTTTGAGCGATTTCACGATGTTCAGAGCGGCCGGCTTGTCGCCAAAACGCTTGAGCGCGATGGCAAGGTGTCCCTGCGATTGGCGCGCCACCTTTGTCCAATACTTGCGAGCCTGGCCGAGGAAATAGTCCACCGCTTCCTTGTGCTCCTGCGGGACGGGATGCTCGGCGATGAAAAAGCTCCGCCCGTAGAGGTAGAGCGCGATGGGCGAATCGAGGTGGTTGTCGTCCTTGCGCCCAAGCTTCAAAATCGCGCGGTATTCGCGCTCGCTCCATGCGTCGAGTGCATCAAGTGATTTCACTGCGGAAGCGGTGTCTATTTTCACTCCGAGATGCCGGAGCCGTCCGAAGCCGGTCGCAATGTAAAGCGTGATGAAGTCATCCGCCCGTCCGCCGGGGAACCAAGGCCAGCGGCCGTCGGCGAGCTGCATCTCGCCGAGCTTGCGCATCACACGGGCGGTTTCGTTTTCGAGTCGGTTGCCGTCGAAAAGCACGCCGACATTCTTTCGCGAACTGCTCTCTTTCTGCGCCTGCTGGACCCACGGAGTTTCTTCGAGCATCACGGATTTGAGGTCCTGATTTTTCTCCAACGGGCTATCGAGAGCAGGCGTGCCTTTCCATTGATCAAACACTGCGCGGATCTTCGGACTCGATGCTGCGATGTGCCCGGCGAGCGCGTTGGCGTAGAGCCTGTTGAACGTCTGCTCGCTGCATTCGTGCGGGAACTCCATGAGATACGGCAGCGCCATCACCGCATACCACGAAGGGTTCGAGACCATCTGCACGGTGAGACTCTGCGACTTGAGCGTGTCCGATTTTCCTGACTCTATCAGCCGTGTGAAATCGAACGTCTTCGTCTGGGCTCCGCGAATAGGCAGCGGCATAGATTCCGTCACGAGTGTGCGCCGCGACAGCACGGGCAGTAGACCTTCCTCGCCGTCCGAGAGACGCTCCGTCGATGCGACGGCCTTGTAGCTGAGCGGCTCTGCGCCGTCGGGGACTTTCAGCTTCCACGAAAAACTCCGCGCTTCGTGCGAAGGCAAATCGAACTCGTGATCGAGCGTCGCATTCGCAAAATCCGCATCGACGGATTTGCCAGTGCGCGCCTCGGCCAGCGAGAGCCGCACCTTTCCGGACTGCCGGGTCGCCGATTGATTGGACACTTTCGCCGTGAATTCCAATTCGTCGCCCTCGCGCAAAAAGCGCGGCGGATTCGGCTGCACCATGATGTCTTTTGCCGTGATGGCTTTGCCCTCAAGCAGCCCGCTGCGCAGCTTGCGGTCATGCGCAAAGCCCATGAAGCGCCACGTCGTCAGCGCCTCCGGCATCGTGAATTCCATCGCCACCGACCCATCCTCGCGAGCAAGCAGTTGAGGAAAAAAGAACGCCGTTTCGTTGAGGTTCTTGCGGGCAGAGACAGCGGCGAGGTCAACGGCTGGTGGCTTGCCGCCTCGGACCATCTGAAACTCCGGCTCCGTTTTTGCACCAGCCATCGAAAAGATGCCAGGAGCCACGGCCGAGCTGCCCGCTCCACCGAAAAGCAATGCATCGATGGCATTGGCACTTACGGCCAGCGAACCGGAGCGGTTTCCCCTCGTAATCACGGGGTCACCCCCCAAGCCAGGTATCGCCTCGCCGTAGCTCGACTTCGCACGGCTACTTCGCGGCGCGCCGCCGAGTGATGCTGCCATCGCCATAGCTGGCGGACGGGAACTCGATAACTCAGGCGGAAAATGTCGGTATTCGATCGCCAACGCGGCAGCGCCAGCCGCCCGAAAGCCGTGGAGATACTCCAGTCTCACAGCATCATTTTCAAAGGTGGAAGAAAGCTTTGCCTGCCCCTCACGAAACACGTCGAAACTGCGCTGCCATTGATGCGGAGAAAACGTGTCGAGCGATTGATCATAGAGCGTTGCCATCAACTCAGCCGGGACCTTCTTCCCATCTGGAGCGGTGACGACTGCGGTCCATGTTTCTTTCTGCGCGGGCTCGAGCTTCGACGTGAAGTGTTCCCATTTCACCGTCAGCTCTTTGTTGCTCCACGGGATATTTACTTCCCGCGAGGTCAGGTAGGCGCGGTTCTCTTTTACCATCGTCACGTGCAATACGAATCCGCCCCGCATCGCCTCGGTGATGCGCTGTTTCACCTGCTGCTGCGCAGCGCCGTTTTCGGTCCAGAATCCTTGCAGCATTTTCCCGCGGTATTCGATTTCGATAAATGCGCGGGCATTCGGATAGCCCGTCGCCCAAAGCGCCATGAACTCTTCGCCCGGCTCCACTTCCCACTTTGGCGCCCCGACGATATTCGGCACGCGTACGGCGAGCGGCTTTCCGTCCACGTTCAGGACGTTGAACTGGAGTTGCGCGGTCACGCGCTTTCCGAAACGATCCTCCGTTTCGAGCAATGCGCGGTAAGGCCCTGCGTTGAGTTTGAACGGAAGCTTCGCGCCGCCTTTCGCGTCCGTCTTGAATGCGCGTTCAGCGGCGACTTTTCCGAGTTTCCACGAATCCGGTTTCGCCGGGTCGGGCTCCGACTCTTTTTCGCTGCGCTTCTTCCACGGCGGCTGCTCTGTGGAAAGCGACGCACGCACGACCTGGTCGGGCTGATCGAGTTCGTAGATCTTCACCTGCCCTTCCGCTGCCTGCGGTTCCCGATCATTGGTGAGCGTCGAGATTTCCAGCTCCACCGGCTTGGTCGGGGTCTGCCATTCGTCCGCCGAGAGCGAGGCTTTCAGCGCCGTGTAGCCGACATGCACGACGCGATTCGCAGAGCGTGTTTCACCCGTTGTATCGGTGATGTCGGCGCTGACCGTGTAATCAAAAATCGGCTCGTCCTTTTCCGAGACCGCGCGGTCCGGCTTGGCGGAAAACTCGATCAAAAAACTGCCATCGTCTTTCGTGGTAGTCGTCCCGTGCGCAATTTCCTGTGCGTTGGTTTTCGGTCGCGGCCGCCACCAGAAATACGAGCCCCACCACACAGGAAGCTGCACGCCTCTCGTCACACGATACTTCACATTCGCTCCACCAATAGCCGCGCCTGTGTATGCGGTGGCCTTGCCCTCGACGCTCACTTTCGCATCGAGCTTTGCAGCTTCTTTGGGCGGCTCGATGGCGACTTGAAACTTCGGCCGCTTGTATTCTTCCACGTTAAATGCGGTCACGCCATCCGGGCCCTTCGAGACCTGAATCGACATGCGTCCAGCGAGGCGGTCCCGGGGCGCAGTGAAGCTTCCGGAGAATGACCCATAGTCATTCGTCTTATGCTTCGCAGTTGCGATTTCCTTTTGGTTCGCATCGAGGAACTGCACCGTGACGGCTTGCCCGCTGAGCGTCGCGTAATCGTTGCGCTCGGTGTCCGCGCGGAGGCAGATGCCCTTGTATCGAATTGTCTGTCCGGGCCGGTAGAGCGAACGGTCTGTGAAAAAGACGGTCTTCTTCTCCGCCCGCGTCTCCTCCTGCACGCTCCCCATCGACACTGTGTCGCGCATAGTGATTTCCTGTCCTTGGAACTTTGCGTGAACCATCACGCTCGAGTCGGGCTTGCCCGAAAAAGAGAACAATCCGTTCTGGTCGGTCTTCGTCTGAGGCCCCTTCACCAGCTTGTCGTTGTCCGCGCCCCACAGTTGCACATCCGCTCCGATGACCGGGTCTCCGGAAAGCGCATTCAGCACAAATCCTTCCACGGAAGTGCGGTCATCGTGAGCACGCATCACCAGCGCGAGATCACTCACCCAAACGCGGGTGTAGCTCACCACATTGTCCTCCTCGCCAAAGTTGGCCGCAGGGCTCGCGATTAGCACATAAAAACCAGGCTTCAAATCCTGCGGCACAGCAATCTGCCCGGTGCGTTCGCGGAAGTCGGGCGTCGCGGGAAGCGCTACCTTCCAGGAGCGCAGCGGCTTCTTTCTCAAAAGCCGTTCTTCATAATCATCCGCATTCGCCTCGCGAATCGCCGCAGCGAAGTCGAGTTTCACGAGGCGGAAATTCAGCTCGGTGAGATTCCGGTAGCGTGCTTTGATCTCAGGCCACGGGGCGTTCCAGACCTGCTCGGTTTCGATCTCCACCGTCTTTGCTTCGATGTTCGCGACGACTGATTTGCAGTGCCCGCCGCCGATGCTGTTTGGAAATGCTTTCGCTCCAATCGTCGCGATTTTATGAGCATCCGCCGGTTCCTCGTCTGCAAGGAGCCGCGCCCACTCATACCGGGCAATTGCCGACAGCTCGCGGTCGCCCCATTGCTCCGAAAAGCGCTTCAGCGCAGCCGCATAGCGTGCCTGCTTGTCCTCGCCGGATGCCAAATTGTTTCCGAAGCGCAACCGCTCCAGATCGCAGTGTAGCCACGCGGAGTTGTCCGAATCGCGTTCGTGAAACCGCAGGAGTGCCTGATAAAGCCGGATCGCTTTGACGGTGATCGAATCGCCCGCCGGTGCCCACGCCAGAAATTCCGGCACCGTTCCAAACACCGGGCTCTCGGCACTCAGCGAAAACTCATCGATAGCCTTGTTCGCAGCCTGTTCGCCGGAGCCGTAGAATTCGAGCGCCGCGTGCGCAACGAAATCATACAGCGTCGGACGCAGCGCATCCGACGCTGTCCCCTTCTCCAGCAAGTCCGCGTAGTCGATAATGGGAACCGCTTTGAGCTCTGCATCATGACCGAGCGCCGCCGCGAAATGTTTGTCGATTTCGGCAAACAGCCGCGTGATATCCCAAGTCGTGAAATCATTTCCCGGTGCTTCTGCTGTTTGCGAGCGCTGCATGAACTCGCCACGATTCTCCTGAAAGTATTCCCAATACCACCCGGCAAGGATTGCCTCCATCACCGGCTGCATCGGCTTCGGTGCCTTGGCTATTTCCGCTTCCATGCGGGTGATTTTCTCCTCCGGTTTCGCGCCTTCGATTTCGGACTCAAACACAATTCTCCGTGCGATGGCCTTAATCGCTTCCGGCCAAGCCTTGTCTGCGATTGCGCCGTTGATGATCGGAGCAAGCTTTTCGATAGCCGTCGCGGGCAGGCTCTTTTCCTCCGCATCCGCGACCTCCTTCCACAACGCGTCCCGCTTTCCCGCGTAGAGCGTGGCTGTGAACAGCAAGAACGTGAAGAGTGCGGAGAAGAACGGGCGCGATTTCATAATAGCGAAACGCAGGCCTTCCGGCATCTGCGTGACGGGGAAGACTACGTCGGCAGCATGGGCATAGTCAAAGCCGCGCGCGGAGCATTGATGGGCGACAGCTTAAAAATTTGTCGCCCTTTCCACTACCGGAAAAGCGCGCGCACAACGCGCATCACCTCAAACATCAGCCGCTTCGGATTCGTAAGAAAACCGCGCCGGAGCTTTCGCATCGCCTCCACGAAAAAGCCGCCCTTTCCCCGCCAATTTTTGCGTCTTTCGCTGTTCGCCGTTTGTTTTTCTTTCAGCCAGGGGAAATCGCGTTTTCGCTCGCAGAGCTTTGGCGGGATTTCAAATCCGAAGATGTATGCGCGGCGCGGGATGGTTGTGTGGTTCGGTCCGGCACCGTGAATGGTGCGACCGGCATGGACCGTCGCGTCCCCGGCAGGCAACGGCACGATCACGGCCGACTCCTCCTCAAAATGACCGATACATTCCAGCGCGTGGACCTTCGTGTCATTTCCGGGCGATGCGTGGGCGAGGACGGGACCGAGATTCGAGCCGGGAATGAACTTCATACAGCCGTTTGCCTCCGTCGCTTCCTGCAGCGTCATCCAAAGCGACAACTGCCGGTACTCGATATTCGGGTCCACTCGATGAACCTCGTCCTGATGCCACGGAGTCGGCTCACCATGTTCCGCGGGCTTCAGGATCGCGTGCTCAAAAGACGGCGCACACTCCTGCCCATAGAGTTGCCGCGCGATGGCCAGCGCATTCGCACGGAAAAGAGTATCCTTCAGCTCCGGCGCGTAGTTCACGGGGTTGATGATTTGTGGGAGCGACTGCGTTTTTTCGTCCTCGTCGTGGCCCATCAGGTCATACTGGAACCCCTCCTTGCGCCCGGCTTTTTGGGCAAATAACCGGTCGAAAACATCGCGCAGCTTCATCACCTCGTCCGGGGTCGAGAGCACGGGCAATTGGATGAATCCATTTGCATGAAACGACCGGATTTGATCCTCGGTTAGGACGACGGTCGGCTTGAGCGGCATAAGAAGATAGCAAGCGAGGGGCCAGCGAACTGACAAACCCTGCTACTTCCCTCCCAAGTTGAAGAAATCCACCGGCGGGCGATTGATGACCGACTCATCGGGATTCGGTTTCTTTGGCGTGACAGCCGGATTGCCGCCAACCATCGCGGGAGCGCCTGGAACTGCTGGGACAGCCGGCTTTTTTTCCGCATCGGCGACAGGTTTTACCTCGGCGACCTTCGCGCCGTCCTCTTTCTTTTCGTGCGGCGTCGCCGCCTTGGCCAGCGTCGCAAAATCCCCCACGGACGCAAATCGATACGTCTCTTTGCCGTCGTGAACAACGACAATCCGATACTCGATGTCGCTCTTCGAAACATCATACTCAGTCTTGTGTGAAACGACCGTAAACTCCCCCACCTGCGCCTCAATCGCCTCGACCGACCTTAGCGCCTTCACAGGCTGCGCGCCTTCGTATTTTGTCATCCCCGTCCCGCGTGTCTTCACGAGAACGGTCCAGCGGATTTCACCCGCAGGGAGTGGCTTGATTCCGATATTCTTGAGGTCGAGTTTAAACGTCTGCTTTTTACGAGTGACCATGCCGCCATAATTCGTGTCTCGTTCCGGCCCCCGCGTTTCCAATGTCTTCCGCGCGACATTTACCGACAATCGACCGGGGTCAGCCTCCATCTTTGGCTCGACGACCGGCTTCGCCGCCTCTTCGGCCGCGAGTCGTGCTTGCTCGATATCTTCGGGCGTCTTCCGCTCTACAAGAGTCGCCTCTTTTGCGAGCGCAGCGAACTCCGGTGCGGTCGAAAACCGGTAGGTCTCTTTGCCTTCGTGACGGATGACGATTTCATACTCGATTTTGTCCTTTGCGACGGACTCATACTCGCGAACGGTCGCGAGACCAAAATCACCGAAGGTCAATTCCCATGATTCGGTCGGCTTCAGGGCTTTCACGACTTCCTTGCCCTTATGCTTTTCCAACCCCGAATAACGTTTCTTCACCACCACGGTCCACTGCAACTCTCCCGGTGGCAACGCCTTCAGACGCTGATTCTTGATCTCGACCTTCAGCCCCTGTCGCACCTTCGTGCCATTCCCCTCGGTCAGGGACGAACGGTCGCTCGTCTTTCGCGAGATGTTGACGGAAAGCCCGTTCTGCTCATCAGCACGCGCCCCCGCGACGCACAGAAAAACTGCCGCGACCGCCGCTAGGAATGTTCTCGTTTTCATTCGTGGTTAAACTCTGGCAGGAACGTCTGAGTGTTCAACCCATGACTCGCGGGAATCTTTGCAGTCGCCCCGTTTCGCAAAAAGTTGGGCGCGCGGCGTAGTCCGACTTTCCAAAGTCGAGTTTTGACGTTTTCAACAGCAAGAACGTTCGACTCTTCCGCGAACATCGACTCGGCATTGAAGTGCCGAGCTACGTTTTGCGTCCGCGCTTCTAACCGTAACGACCTTCGATATACTCCGCGGTTTTCGGATTCTGCGGATTGAGGAAGAGGTCTTCGGTTCGCGAGTGCTCCACGAATTCGCCCATGAGCATGAAGATGCACTCGTGCGATGCGCGGCGCGCCTGCGCCATGTTGTGCGTGACGATGACGATGGTGTATTTGCCGGCGAGCGACCACATGAGTTCCTCGATGGCTTTCGTCCCGTTTACGTCGAGGGCGCTGCACGGCTCGTCCATGAGGATAATGCCTGGCTTTAGCGGCAGGAGGCGGGCGATGCAGAGCTTTTGCTGCTGTTCGAGTTGAAGACCGATGGCCTTGTCGTGGAGCCGGTCTTTCAAATCCTTCCAGAGTCCGACTTCGGTGAGCGCTTTCTCCACGGCGTCGTCGAGCGTGCTTTTGCTGAGCTTCGTTTCGGCGTGGACCCGGAGGCCGAAGACCACGTTTTCATAGACCGAAATTGGCAACGGATTTGGTCGCTGAAAGACCATGCCGATGGCTTTGCGCAGCTCGATGAGAGACACGTCCTCGTCGTAGATGTTCTTGCCGTTGATTTTGATTTCGCCGGTGGTCGTGACGTAGCCGTAGCGCTCGTTGACGCGATTGAAGCAGCGCAGGAGCGTGGTCTTGCCGCAACCGCTGGGGCCGATGAGCGAGGTGATCTGGCCGTGCTTGATATCGACGGTGATGCCTTTGAGCGCCTGGAACTTTGCATACCAGAGTTTGAGGTCGCGGCAGGTGATGGCGATTTGGTCTGTCATCCGAAAATTCCGTTTACGTAGTCGCTGGTGCGTTGGTCCTTCGCGTTGGGGCCGAAGAGTTGC
>JAYUSJ010000044.1:0-7869 GCA_043755735.1 Verrucomicrobiaceae bacterium
CCGGCACTTGCCAGCATGAGCCACATCACGGCGGAAATTATGCGCGAGCAGATATTCACAGGAAGACCTCAGAGAGGCGGCTGAAAAGTATCGGGCTTCGTGTAGGAGCGCAATGGAAAGTCCGCCACCTCTTCACAGGAAATGTATCCCCAGCCGCTAAGGAGGCGGGTCGAGCGTCACCGGGTCGGTCTTATCCGGCAGCGCGAATACTCCGCGCCCGATGCGCTGACTTTGTAGGAGTGCGCCATTGAATTTGACGGGTTTGCCGTTTGCGCCGGGGAAGCTGCCGGTGAGGATGCCGGTTTTCGGCGCGAGCGTGAGTTTGGTGCCGGTTGCTCCGGTGAGGGTAAAGATGTTTACCGTGTTTAGCGTCGTAGTCGCGGTGAGCGGTTGGGTGAGGACGCCGTTGCCGATGGCGAGGTTCCAGTCGGTTATGTCGAGCGCGGCGGTGTTCCTGGCGGGCGGCGTCCAGCGCGAGCCGAGCACGGCGATGTCTGCGGTGAATGCACCGGGGTATTTCTTCGCCTTCATGATTTCCGGTTTCGACCAAAACACCGCGCCGTCCACGAAGTCGATCGTGTCGTCGTGGAAAGCGAGTGTGCCTGCGAACAGACCTTTTCCGCCGTAGGGGGTCGCGAAGACCGCCCACTCCCCATCACTTGTAAGATTGCCACCTACCGAGATTACCGAGCCATCCCCCAATGCGCCCGCAAGAGCCACCACACCGGACGCGCTCACCGTCACGGTAGCGTAACCGTCGCCCTGCGGTTGCGCGGTATCGGCCGGGTGCGGGAACGTGAATGTGTAGCTCCCGGCCTGCGGAGCTTTGTTCGTCTTGGAGTTAAAAGCTGGGGGGGTGAGCAGGAAAGGAATCGCGGTGCTGTCCAATGTGATCTCACCCGTGACTCCGGCGACACCGAGATGGAGTTCCAGAGGCAGCGCCGAGAGGACTTTTCCTCGCGAAACACTACCGCTGTATTTCCCATCTGAGCCAAAGACTCCGCTCACTTTGTAGCTGGCTCCAGCGAGTTGTAGTTTGCCACTGAAGCTTCCTTTCGCCGTCAGCGTCAGCGTCATCAACCCTGTGTCGCTGTAGGTCGGCTGCTGCTTTTGCACGAGGCCACTGTAGCTGGCTTTCATCGCCGCAAATGTTCTGAAATTTGCCTGCACACTGCGGTTGCCATCCATCGCAAAATTGAGCACGCGCTCGCTGCTTGGCACATCGCCAGTCCATCCTGCGAAGAACGATCCTTCCGCCGCTTGCGCCGTGAGCATGACTGTAGCACCGGGCGTCTGTTCTGTCGCAGGTGCCAGCAGTGGACTTACCGTGCCATTACCGACTTTGGCAAAAGCGAGCACCGGATTGATGCTGATCGTAACCAATTGCGAAGAAGTCCCACCCGCATTCGTTGCACTCACAGTCACAGGGAAAATCCCACCTTCTGTCGGCGTACCGACAATTTCGCCTGAGTCTGCGAGAAAGAACAGGCCATCCGGTAGATTACCGGAAAGAGAATAGCCTGTCACAATATCACCCGGCTTCACGGTGACTTTGTATTTGGAAAACACCTGCCCGGTCAGCCCTCTTGCGGTGGCTTCGCCGATGGTCTGAGGGGCGACATTGATGGTGAGATGATGCGTCGTTGTGCCGCCCGCATTCGTCGCGCTTACATCAACCTCAAAACTTCCCGATATGGTGGGAATGCCGCTAATCAGTCCATTCCCATCCAGCGTCATTCCATCAGGAAGTCCGGGCGCGGCGTAGCTGACGTTGTTGTCGCCCGGTGTGGTTGTTTGAAAACTAAAGCCCTGCGATTGAGTGAGCGATGCCAGCGTCGTGGTGTTCGTGATCTTCGGCGGGATTTTGATTCGTAGAGACCCCGTATCCGTTCCGCCGTAAGCGTTCGCCACGTTGATGGTCAGTGTGAAATCGCCGGAGGCCGTCGGCGTGCCGGAGATCCGCCCGAGTGCAGAATCAAACGTTAGCCCGCCCGGCAGAGTCCCGCTCAGGCCAAAAGTCGTCACCGGAATGTCTGTTGTGATCTGATGGATGAAAGACACGTCCTTTACCCCGTTGCGATTCGTCACACTGGTGATCGAAGGCTGGGTAAAAATGTAGGTACTGATGATGGGCGTCGTGTTGTCTCCCGTGATGCTCACACTGCGCGAGCTTGGCGTTTGAAACCCCTCGATGCTCTTAAAGGTCACGGTGTAGTTGCCAGCGGAGAGGTAAGGCTTGGATTGCCCGCTGGTAAGAAAAGCTCCGCTCCCGATCCGCCAGCCTGCGCCCGCCGTGTGCGCGGCTTGTGGCTCGATGGTGACGGTGAGCGTGCCCGAAGGAGTCGAGCCGAGGGAGTTATTGGTCTGCGTGGAACCGCCGTTTGTGCTGTTCTCACCGGTCGTGCTGCTTTCTTCGGCGGAGTCGAAAAGTGTGATCACATCGCTATCAATCGCCCGCACGCGCGTCTGCGTGGTGCCGCCGAGATAGATGGCGGCGGGAAAGTAGCGCCCGTCGTCGTATTGCACGCACACAGGGCCGCCGGAGTTGCCGCCGCGCGAGGTGATATTGTCGGTCAAATAGACGCGCGCATTCGCATGGCCGAATGTCGCATTGATGGGCGGCGTGGCGTGGATGCGCCCTTGGTTCGCCGCCGAAATACCGTCGAGCGGATAGCCCACGATCGTTTTCAGCCGTGGCGAAATCAGCCATTCATTATCCGTCGAATCGCTCGCCAAATATCCGCCCGAGCCGCCGCGACCAGCGTCCTGTTCGTAAAACCACACCGATGCCACATCGAGATTTTGCGCCGCGACGGATGACGTGCCGGGCGTTGCGTCCGCGATGCGCTGCGCCGAATAGCCGCTCAAAATGTAGGAGCCACGGGGAATCTGCGGCACCGGCTCGTAAGTGCCCCGCTCGCGCTGAAAGAGCCACTGCAAGCCCGTCGCCGCCGAGAGCGTGCCGTCGTCGAAGACCACATGCGCCGCCGTCGCCACCACACGCTGCCGCACCACAAAACCCGTGCCCGCCCCCGAGTCGCTGCGGAGCTGACCGACGTAGGTAAAAGGGTTTGCCGTCGCAGAAGTCACTGCATCAAACCCGACTACGCCCGGCTGTGTTCCCACGGCTGCATCTGCGAGAAAGTAGGTCACCGTCGCCGTCTTCGCCTCGCCGATGCCAATCGTTACCGAGAGCGGGCGCGGCGTCGTGTAGCCTGCGACATCCTTGCACTCCACGAGATAAACCCCCGCCGCCAATCCCCCGAGCGAAGCCCCGCTCGCACGCCACGCAGCATCCCCTTCCCCCAGCAACCGCCACTGCGCCGCCGCACCGAGCGAAGTCGGCAGCAGCGTCACGCTCAACGACGCCGTCGCCGCGCCCCCGCCTTGAAAATACTCCCGCTCCACCACCGTAGCCGCCGCCCCACTCGTCACGCTCACCGGCTCCCGCAGCGGATGCAAAAACCCCGCCACCGGACGAAACTCGATCTCGCGATTCCCCGTAGCCAACCCACCCACAGGAACCCCTGGCACGCGCCACTGCTGCTCGCCCACAAAGCGCCAGCCTGTTCCCGGCAGATTGCTCGGCTCAAGGTTCACAAAGAGGAAGCCCTGAGCTGCCGGGGGAGCACTTGGGAAAACCTGGGTGAGCCCGGACAAAGCTGCCAACTGGAATGAACCGATGGCACTGACACCGACTCCGCCAAGGCTCGTGCCCCGTATCCGGTAGTAGTAGGTGGTGGACTGCATCAGATTGTTGATCCCCGCAGAGACGGGAGTGTCTGCATATCCCACCGCGAGCAATGGGGTCGCAGCCACACTGGTTGGGAAATTCACCCCATCCGTGCCGTAATCGAAAAAAACCTGTGTGTCCGAGCCATGTGCGTTGAGGGAGCCGGAAAGGAGCAAGCTGGTCGTTGTCGCCGCAGTCACGCCCGCCAAAATGGCGGTTGGCTCGGTGCGTGTAATAAAGCTCTGCACTGCGCTCACCGTGACTCCACCTTGGTTTGACGCTCTCAAGCGGTAGTAATAAGGTGTGCCTTTCGTGAGGCCAATCACTTGGGTGGAGAGTGCCACATCCTGAGTAGCATTTAACGCACCCGGCGTCACATCTACCGAGTTTGGGAAACTCGTCCCATTGGTCCCATATTCGACAAATGCAGTCGTATTGAAACCGCGAGGGTTCACGCTCCCGTTAAGATTCACACTCGTCTGGGTGAGATTAGTCACCCCTGTTGCAGCACATATCGGAGCCATCGGCCTCACCGTGGAAGCTACGAGTGCAATTGAGGTGTCTTGTCCAGTTGCGACACTAGTGAAGCGTTCTTCCCCGGTAAGTGAAGACCGACTCGTTGCTACGGGCAACAACACCTTAATAGAGACGGAGCCATTTCCAAGCCCACCGTTTGAGTTCCACCCACACCCTACCAAGGTGCCATCCGAACAAACAGCAAAGCTCCGCAATGCGCCCCCTTTTACAGATGTTACAATTTTGCCCGCCAGAGCAGACATACCGGGTGTCGAATTTACCAATACCGGCACCAATTGGTCAGTTTCGTTATTAATCCCTAGCTGACCGTAACCATTATCTCCCCATCCCGCGACAGTGCCATCAGAGCACAGTGCCAAGCTGTGGGTATAGCCAGCGGCGATATCCACCACAGTTTTTCCTGCAAGTGCGGAAACTCCAGCATCCACGTTGACCGCCACCGGAACAAAACTGTTTGTCGTGTTATTATTGCCCAAAGCGCCGCCTGCTCCCCATGCCACAACTGTTCCGTCGGAACATAGGGCGAGGCTAAAACTGCTACCGGCTGATACTTTAACCACAGTCTTGCCGTGAAGTGCTGAGATGCCAGCAGCGGTGTTCACCGCGCATGGCACACCGCTAGTATAGGTGCTGTTGCCAAGTTGGCCACTGTCGCCACGGCCCCAAGAAACCACGGTTCCATCCGAGCACAAGGCTAATGAGTGAGCAGACCCGGCGGAAACGGCTGTCACAGTCTTACCAAATAGTGCAGAGACACCCGAAGTAGCAGACACGGAGACTGGCACGAGACTTCGCGCCGTGGTGTTATTTCCTATACCTAAAACTCCATACGAACCGTTGCCTCCCCATGCTGCGACAGCTCCATCCGAACACAGAGCCAGGCAGTGGTAGTTGCCCGCTTCGGTCGCCACGACCGTTTTTCCATAAAGCGCCGAAATCCCCTGCGTAGTATTCACAGGCGTCGGGACCAGCCTGGGTTCGGTGCTGTTGTCACCCAACTGCCCTCCAGCGTTATAGCCCCACCCAAGCACCGTTCCATCGGAGCATAACGCTATAGAAGAAAAATCTCCTACAGAGACCGACAGCACTGTCTTTCCAGACAAAGCTCCGGTCCCGACGGTATTTACAGGGTTAGAATGAGACGTTGTAGTTCCATCGCCTATAGGGCCGTATAGGTTACTTCCGAAGCCCACGACCCGAGTTCCCTCCCACACAAGCACGAGATCGTTTCCACTGCCGCCGTAGTAATTGGCCACAAAAGTATAAGTCTGCCCGCCGTAACTCAGGGCAACAGCCTGACCGTGCGCCAAGTTTATAAAATACCCCTGAATGAACGCGGGGCCTGTGTTCCTTACTACGATCAACTCATTGGCCAATGGAACGCAGTTGAGCGTAATACTAATGATGTTACCGGCGGCGGCGTAGTTGCTCGCTACGATGGGGATATCGGTAGGGGTATTGAAAACGGCGGACACAGCTCCGGTCGTTGCCGCGTTGCCGGTCAAGTTGAGGTTGAACGGACTGTTTGCCGCATCGTTGCACGCGAGATGGAGCGCACCCGTCCGTGGGCCACCTGCGAATGGATTAAACAGGACGGTGAACGTCGCCGTTGAACCGGGAGCCACTGGCGATGGGGGGCTGGTTGTCACGAGAAAGTCGCCGCTGTTCGCGCCATCTATGGTAATCGTCAGGCCGGTAAGCGCTGCCGTCCCCTTGTTCCGAATGGTAAAAGTGAGCGGCACCGGGTTACCAACGACCAAGGAGCCAAAATCAACGAGTCCACCGTTGCTCAAACTCGTGTCCGCTGGTTGCTCGACAGCGATGAGGGGCACCGCTGGGGGAACACTCGCCGCGAGAGCCAGAGTGTGGCTGGCAGTAGCCCCGGTTGTCGCATAGACGAAGCGTTCACCCGCTCCGAGCCCGGCAGTCATCGCCACCACGGGGATGTTACGTTGCACCGTGCTATTGTCGCCAAGCTGGCCATTGCCGTTCCATCCCCAAGTGACCACGGCACCATCCGAGCACTGCGCCACGCTGTGGTATTGGCCACCCTGAATACGCACCGCAGCGCGCCCAGAGAGAGCTGAAACGCCGATAGCGGTATTTACTGTAACGGGCGCAAGTCGTTGCACGGTGGTGTTGTCGCCAAGCTGTCCATTGCCATTGCTCCCCCAAGCAACAAGGATCCCATCGGCGCACAGCGCCAGATTGTGGTATGCGCCCGCTGTAATCGCCACCACCGTCTTCCCGGCGAGCGCAGAGACACCGGCTGCCGTATTCACCGCGACGGGCACGCGGCTGTTGATCGTGTTATTGGTGCCGAGTTGGCCGGAGGTGTTGTCGCCCCAAGCTGCCACGGTGCCGTCCGAGCACAGCGCGAGGCTGTGGCTATTCCCGGCGGCCACGGCCACGACGGTCTTTCCAGCAAGGACGCCGGACATATCCACAGCGACCGGCACCAAGCTGTCCGTCGCGCTGTTGTTGCCCAGTTCACCATCATAGTTGTAGCCCCAAGCGGCCACCGTTCCATCGGCGCACAACGCCAGATTGTGCAAGGCTCCCGCTGCAATGGCGGTGACGGTTTTGCCAGCGAGAGCGGAGACGCCTGCCGTTGTGTTGACCGCCACCGGCACGAGACTGTCGCCCGTGCTGTTGTTGCCCAGCTCGCCTTCGTAGTTGTGCCCCCATGCACTGACAGTGCCGTCCGAGCACAGAGCGAGGCTGTGTAGCTCGCCTGCCGCGACAGCCACGACGGTCTTCCCCGCCAGTGACGACAGACCAGCGGTCGTATTCACGGCAACGGGCACGAGCGCTTGCGTGATGTTATTCGTGCCCAACTCTCCATCGTAGTTGAAGCCCCATGCGGCGAGTGTGCCATCGGAACATAATGCCAGACTGTGCAACTCACCCGCTGCCGCCCCGACGACGGTCTTTCCAAAAAGGACACCCGCCCCCAAAGTGCTCACCGCGATTGGCGTGGTGCGCTGCGTTTTCGTGTTATCACCGAGTTGGCCGTTCGTGTTTGCACCTGCTGCGAATGCGCGTGCGCCGCTCCGAACGAGCACTATATCCCGGCCACTGCCGCCGTAGTAATTGGCGACGAAGTTGTAGGTGATGCTGTTAAACGAAAGCGCGACCGCTTGCCCCTGCGCCAGATTGCTGAACGTGCCTTGGATAAACGCGGGGCCGGTATTTTTGACGACGGTCAAAACATTGGCCGAGGGGACGCAATTCAGCGTGAAGTTTATCGTGTTCCCCGTAGCTGAATAACTACTGGCCGTGATGGGAACATCGGTTGGGAAATTGTAGGTCGCAGTGACCGTCGCCCCCTTCGATGAGAGCGTCAGGAAAAAAATGACGCATGAAAATATGCGCAGGGCGTGTGCTGAATTCATTGTAATGGAAACTGGGTTTATCGTGGATGCGTCTCGATAGCAGTTCGCTGAACAGACTCAACCAGTTTCTCTTATTTTCCGGCCCGCCCGAGTTGCTGCTGCGCCGCGATTTTGATGCGATTGCCCGCCCGGTATGTGGGTAGCCCGCGCAAGCGGGTCGTGGCATTGGCGCCCTCGCCAATGGCCGGGTGACAGTGCCGCCCC
>JAYUSJ010000045.1:0-7816 GCA_043755735.1 Verrucomicrobiaceae bacterium
TTCCTTCCGCCCGCTCGTGTATCCGCCGCTCGCTCCGCCGAGCGCTTTGCCGAGCGTGCCGGTGAGGATGTCGATGCGACCCATGACGCCGCAATGCTCGTGCGTGCCGCGACCGCGAGCGCCCATGAAGCCGACGGCGTGGGAGTCATCGACCATGACGATCGCGCCGTATTTGTCCGCCAAGTCGCAGATTTCCTTGAGCGGAGCGATGAAGCCATCCATCGAGAAAACTCCGTCCGTCGCAATGAGCTTGAACGCTGCGCCTTTCTCGGTCGCCTCGATCAGTTTTGCCTCCAGGTCGGCCATGTCGCAGTTTTTGTAGCGATAGCGCTGCGCCTTGCAGAGTCTCACGCCGTCGATGATCGAGGCATGATTCAGTTCATCGCTGATGATCGCGTCTTGCGGCCCGAGTAGCGTTTCAAAAAGGCCGCCGTTCGCATCGAAACACGAGCCATACAAAATCGTGTCTTCCGTGCCGAGAAACTCGGTGAGGCTGGCTTCCAGTTCCTTATGGACGTCCTGAGTGCCGCAGATGAATCGCACGCTCGCGAGTCCGTACCCCCATTGATCCAGAGCCGCGTGGGCCGCCAATTTCACTGCGGGATGCTGCGCGAGGCCGAGGTAGTTGTTCGCGCACATATTGAGCACCGCACCGCCGCCATCTGCCCGGACGGTGCTGCCCTGCGGAGTCATCAGCACCCGCTCCCGCTTGTAGGTTCCAGCGGCGCGGATTGCGGCGAGCTGGGTCGTGAGATGGTTTCTGTATTCCTGGTTCATGACGATCAGTGGTTCCAATCCAGAACGACTTTGCCGCAGTTCCCGGACTCCATTGCGGCGAATCCCTTCTCGAACTCGGTGTAGTGAAAGCGATGCGTGATGACAGGGCGGATATTCAGCCCGCTCTCAAGCATCACGCTCATCTGATACCACGTCTCATACATCTCGCGACCGTAGATGCCTTTGATCGTGAGCATGTTGAAAATCACCTTGTTCCAGTCGATGGCCATCGGTTCGGACGGGATGCCGAGCATCGCGATTTTTCCGCCGTGGCAGACGTTGTCGATCATCTCGCGGAAAGCGCTCGGATTTCCGCTCATCTCCAGGCCGACATCGAATCCCTCTTTCATCCCGAGCTGTTTCTGCACGTCGGCGAGACTTCCGGTTTTCACATTCAGGGCCACGGTCGCGCCCATCGTCCGCGCAAGGTCGAGGCGGTAGTCGTTCACATCCGTGATCACGACATGCCGCGCGCCCGCCCGCTTCACCACCGGGATCGCCATGATACCAATTGGCCCCGCGCCGGTGATGAGCACATCTTCCCCAAGGCATCCAAACGTGAGCGCCGTATGCACGGCATTGCCAAACGGATCGAAGATCGACGCGACATCCTCATCCACGCCTTTGCAGTGGTGCCAGACGTTCGTCATTGGCACGCTGATGTACTCCGCAAAAGCACCCGTTCGGTTGACTCCGATCCCGACGGTGTCCTTGCAGAGATGGCGGCGTCCCGCGAGGCAGTTGCGGCAACGCCCGCAGACCACGTGGCCTTCCGCGCTGACGATTTCACCGGGATGAAAGTCGTTTACATTGGAGCCCACGCTCACGACTTCGCCGACAAACTCGTGGCCGACGACCATCGGCACGGGGATCGTTTTTTGAGCCCACGCGTCCCATTTAAAAATGTGAAGGTCCGTCCCGCAGATGCCGGTTTTGTGGACTTTGATGAGGACATCATTGATGCCGACTTGTGGCTCCGGGACGTCCTGGAGCCAAAGTCCGCGTTCTGCGCGTGCTTTGACGAGTGCTTTCATTGCGGTGGGGACATTGCCCTCGATGTCCGCCAATGGGCAAGCTTATTTCCTATTTAAGGGAATGCCGTCCGCCATACTGGCGGAGTATTCTACCAGCCAGCGCCCTTGGTCTGCGTTTTCACGCGCACCAAAAACATGTCCGCCGTAATGTAGAGCGTGGAGCCGTCGTCGCCCCAGCAGCAGTTGCCGGTGGCTTGCCCGGTGAGGATCCGTCCGAGAAGTTTGCCTTGCGGAGAGATCGCAAGGACGCCGCCGGGACCGGTGGCCCAAACGTTTCCTTGCGCATCGACTTTCATGCCGTCGCACGAACCTTTGTCGCCCGGCTTGCGGGCTTTTGATGCATCAAAAAACAGACGCTCGCCGGCAACGGTGCCGTCGGGTTGTACGTCGTAGGCCATGATGCGTGGAGCTTTGGAGTCGCTCACCGCGACATACAGGACCTTCTCGTCGGGGGAGAATGCGATGCCGTTTGGCCAGTTCACAGCTTTCGTGACGATGGAAACTTCGCCCTTCGGAGTGACGCGATAGACGCCATTGAACGTCTGCTCTTTGAGCGGCGATTCGTTTCCTTTATCGAGTCCGTACGGTGGGTCGGTGAAATACACGTCGCCATTTTTTCGCACGGCGAGGTCGTTGGGACTGTTGAATTTCTTCCCGTCGAATCGGTCGGCGATCGTCGTGAATATCCCTTTCTCCCAGCGCGCGACGCGACGATCCCCGTGCATACAGACTATCAGTTTTCCTTGGGCATCGCGGGAGAGGCCGTTGCTGCCTTGCTCGCGAAAACCGGCGGTCGGCGTGGTCATGCCGCTGGGTTTTAGAAACACTTCGGCGGACGTCATGCCTTCCTTCCAGCGGTAAATAATATTCTCCGGCACATCGGAAAAAAGAACCGCGCCTTCGTACCAGGTCGGTCCTTCCGACCAGTTGAATCCTTCGGCGAGGTTCTCGATTTTTGCAGTGGGTGCGACGAGCGCGTCGAATGCCGGGTCCAGGCGTTCGATGTCTCCTTTGAATTGAATGGGATCTGCGGAAAAACCGGTGGCAATTCCGGCGGCGATGATGATGGATGGAAACTTCATTCCGCGGGGTTATCGCGCCGACGCGAGGATGTCAAAGGCGGCTTCACGTGGAAACGTAGCTCGACATTGGAATGTCGAGCTACGTCGCAGTTTCGACTGCATGCGGTCACGTCGTTAAATGTGGCGGGAAATCAATTGGAAGGACGCTCTGTTCCTCGTAATGTGGACGCACACGAATGCCACAAATTCCATCCATCAGTCCTGAAAGCTCCATTCCACAAAGGCTGGAGGCGATCCTCGCCGAGATTGCCGCTGCTGAACAACGGGCCGGGCGTGCGGCGGGGGAAGTCGAGTTGGTCGCGGTTTCAAAAACGCATCCGCCGGAGTCGGTGATGGAAGTTTTCCACGCAGGCCACACGCTGTTCGGGGAGAGCCGGGTGCAGGAGGCAAAGGCAAAAATTCCGCTCGTTTCGGGGCGCGCGCGCTGGCACTTCATCGGCCATCTTCAACGGAATAAAATCCGGCAGGCGCTCCCGCTTTTCGAGATGTTTCACGGCGTTGATTCGCTGGAGATTGCGCGCGATATTCAGCGCATCGCGGGCGAGGAATCGCAGGTGCCGACGGTGCTGCTGGAGGTCAAGCTCGCGGAGGAATCCCAGAAGCACGGCTTTGCGCCGGAGACTCTGCGCGAACAAATCGAGGAGCTCCTTCTGCTCGATCGAGTCAACATCGCAGGGCTGATGTGTATCCCGCCGCCGCAGGAAAAGGCGGAGAACGTCCGCCCTTTTTTCGCCAGGCTACGTGAGTTGCGCGACCAGTTGCAGAGCGAGTGCCGCGTAGGATTGCCGCATCTTTCGATGGGAATGAGCGGCGACTTTGCCATCGCAATCGAAGAAGGCGCGACGCTCGTTCGCGTAGGAACCGCGATTTTTGGTGATCGAAGCGGAAAAGCATGGCGTCCGGCGGGGGGCACAGGCGAAGACTGAGCCATGACAAAACGTCTCATACCGGCAAACATCCAAATCATCGGCAACGAAATCGCCATCGCGTGGGAGGATGGCGCGGAGACGTTCATGACGTTTGAGGCATTGCGCCTCGCCTGCCCGTGCGCCGCGTGCTGCGGCGAGCCGGATGCACTTGGGAACGTAATGAAACCCGAAGTGCGGCACTCGGTGTCGAGCTTTGAACTTCGTGGTTGGCAACTAATCGGGGGCTACGCGCTGCAACCGACTTGGGGCGATGGTCACGCGACGGGGCTCTACACGTTCCGCTATCTGCGGAAGCTCGGCGGGCTTTCGGAGGCTTAGTCGCGGGGAATGGGCCAATGGCGCTTCGTCATTTTTCCGGCTCGACTCCCAGATCGAAGGGCTGTGAGACCCGCCCGGAGCGTTGCGGGTTTGCATTATTGGCAATGGCACGGCATGTGAACGGCGAGTGTCTTTTTTGAATCCGTTACTTCTGTTTGGTCTGCTCGGCGTTTCTGCGCCGATCATCATCCATTTACTGGCAAAGAAGCAGATCAAGCGCGTGGTGTGGGCGGCGATGAAGTTTCTGAAGGTCACGGTGCAGCGCAACCAACGGAAGATGAATCTCGAAGACATCATCCTGCTCATTCTCCGCTGCGCGCTGGTCTGCATGCTGGCTCTCGCGCTCGCTCGTCCGGCATTGAAACGGAGCGGGTTCGCGATGTTTGGAGGAGGCGAGACGGCGTTCATCCTTCTGGATAATTCCGGGTCGATGTCCACGAGCGACGGCGCGGAACCGCGATTTGAAAAGGCGAGGAAGGCGGCGGAACAGGTGCTGGATTCGCTTCCGGGCGGTTCGAGCGTGGCGGTGTGGCTCGTGAGCGATCTCGTTCGTGATGTCATCCCGCAGCCCACGTATGACCTCGCATTGGCTCGCAAGTTTATCCGCGAAGCAAAGCGAAGCGACCAGGCGACGGATTTACCTCATGCAGTCCGGCAGGCCATCGAAGTGGCGCAGCGGCTGGAGCCGGCGCAAAAGCAACTCTACGTCATCACGGACGGACAGGCGACGGGATGGAAGGGGATTGGGGCGGTGCGAACGATGCTGGAGCCGGTGAGAAAAGAAGTCCTCACCCGGATAATTTTGGTCGGTGACAATGAAGATCGGAATCTTGCGGTGACGGGCATCCGGCTCGGGAGCGCGCTGGCCACGGTGAACCAGCCGCTGCGGTTCGACGCGTCGATTTCCAACTTCGGCCCGGAGGCCGCAGCGAGTGTGGCGGTCAGTCTCGCACTCGACGCCGGGGAACCATCGGACGAGCAGACGATCGAGTCCGTGCCCGGTGGTGGCGAATCCCGTTCGATTTCAATGTTCGCGACGTTTCGCGAACCGGGCTTCCACACGGTGACAGTACGAATCCCGGGCGACCGCTGCACGTTTGATGATTCCCGGACGTTTGCGCTCAACGTGATCGACGAAGTGCATGTGCTGCTGGTGGACGGACAGCCCGGCAGCGAGGCACGGGAGAGCGAGGTCTTTTACCTCCGGAATGCGCTGACTCCGGTGCCGGTGGAGATGCGCGATCAATTCTTCATCAAGACGAAAACGGTGACCGGCGGAGAGCTGGAAACGGTGCCCCTCAAGGACTTCGACGCCATCGTGCTGGCGAACGTCGTGGATCTCTCGGCACCCGCGATGCAGGCGGTGGAGAGCTACGTGCGCAACGGCGGGGGATTACTGGTTTTCCCCGGAGAACGAATCAGCACCGCATTCTATAATGATCGAATGCATGGCGAACTCCGCCTTCTCCCCGCTGCATTCGCGGAGCCTCGCGGGGAGATTGCGACTCCTGATAAAGAGCAGACATTCTTCCATCTTCAGTCCGCAGGCTACACCCACCGAATTACCGAGCCGTGGCGCGACCCGAAGGCAGGCTCGCTCTCCACGCCGCAATTTTATCGCGCTTTCACATTGCTGCCGCCGAAGGCCGGCGATGTGCCGGCGGATTCGAGGGCGGCATCGGTCGTGCTCAATTTTGCGTCGGGCACTCCGGCCATTATGGAGAAGTCGTTTGGAATGGGACGCGTCGTTCAGTTTGCGAGCACCGCGAGTGCGCGCTGGACGGACCTGCCGGTGCGTCCGGTATTTCTTCCGCTGATGCACCGGACGCTCGGCCATATTCTTGCGGGGCAGGAAGAGCGGCTGAACGTCCGCGCCGGTACCGTTTTTTCGTACGCGGCGAAGCAGGATCTAGGGAATCGTTCCTATGTCATCGCCACGCCCGGCAACGGCAGCGTGACGGGAGTGGTGGAGGACAAGGATGGCACGCACTTCGTGAGCACGGGCTCCACCGCAGTCGCCGGTGCGTACACCACGACCTTTGCTGAAGATTCCGACAAGCCGTTGCGGTTTGCGGTTTTCTCGGACCCGTCCGAGAGCGACTTGCGGGGGACTTCCGCAGCGGATATCAAAGTAATGGAGACCGTCGCGCAAGTCACCCAGTGGTCGCCGGGTGTGGATTTGAAGGGGTCACTTCAAACCGACCGCACGGGAACGGAAATCTGGCTCTGGTTTGCAGTGCTCGCGTTGGCCGTGGCGGTGGCGGAGCTCGTGCTTGGAAATCGCTGGAGCCGGTCGAAGTAGCGGGAACCGGGTCAGTAGCGGGAACCGGGTCAGTAGCGGGAACGCGGGAACGGAGTGGGGGAACGGGGTCTATCCATTTCTTTTTTATCGCCTGACCCCCTTTCCCCCACTGACCCCCTTTCCCCCAAGTATTCGCGATCCCCGTCAGCCGCCGCTCCCCGCCCGGCTCCCAAGCAAAATCCACCTTCAGCCCCGGCACCGCCCCCACCGACTGCTGGATTATTTCTTTTTTCTCGCCTGACCCGCTTTCCCGATAACGAGTAGCAGGCAGACTGAAACCAGTCGTAAAAAGCGGATCAAGAACACGGAGAATAAATGAACTCTGGAAGGTGCCCTGATTCCAGAGGAAATCAAAAGGCCCGTGCGTAACCGTTCAGTCGCAACCGGTCGATGGCTGGCGAGGTCAATTCACGCATCCATTTGAAAAACGCATCCCTCTTACTCATGCTCTTGCTCCCGTCGCCCGCCTCTGAAAATCGAGGGAGAGCAAAACTGAGCGTTCATCGGGCATTTCATCTATTCTATCGCCCGCCTTTGCCCCACTGGCTCCTATCAACCTACAGGGTCGATCCGCAAATTCCGCAGCGTCCGAAGCTCACCGGCATCGACGTGGCGCATCGTACGCGCTCCAGTCTCTCGCTTCGGACCGAATCGGTGACGCTCGGCGTCGAAGACCTGGTTGATGAACTCCTTGGTTCCGAGTGCCACTCCGTCTGTGAAGTATCTCATTTTGCACCGCAGCATTTCCCAACTGCTCAGCTTGCCCTTCGCTTGAATCACTTCCTGCACCCGCTCTCTCGACACTCCTTTCCGTCCGGATTCGCCATTTTGACCTGCCTGCATCGCTTCGCCGTCACCATAGAGAAGCGCCCGATATTTCGCCAGCGCGGAGTCGTTCGTCATCGGGATTCGCTGGTGGGTTTCAACGACTGCTTTGAGCGAACGCTGTGCCGTCGCTTTTCCCGCAAATGCCTCCGCATAGCCGCACCACCGGTAGTCCTCCGGCTTCTCGACCATCCCCGCTCGAATGGGGTTTAAGTCGATGTAAGCCGCCATCTTCATCAACGCATCTCCGCTCTGCACGAGCACGCTCCGAAATCGCTCCTCCCAAAGCGTCCCTTTCCTCGCCGCCTTCTTGTTGTAGTAGGCCGTGAACCGCTGCTTGAGCGACTTCAGGGAAAACGGGGAAAACGGGGTCAGGGGAAAACGGGGTCAGGCGATAAAAAAGAAATAAATTCATCAAAGGCCCTCGTTTGCATGGGCGATAAAGTCCTTAAATTCGCGCGAATAGTCCCGCTTTATTTCCCCGTTTTTCAACCTCCGTATCGCCATTCCCACATTGGCCGCACTTTTCATCGACAGCTTTTCGGCAAT
>JAYUSJ010000046.1:0-26155 GCA_043755735.1 Verrucomicrobiaceae bacterium
GGGCAGCCCCGTCGCCATCGCTTCTAGCATGGAATTCGGAACACCTTCTTGATTGAGGTCCTCCGTCATTTCGCTCGGATGCAGAAAAATGTGCGACTCTGCGTAAAGCTTCGCGAGACCCGTCTGGTCCAAAAACCCGCGCAACTCCACCGCCTCCCCGAGCTCCATATCCGCCACCATTTTCTCCACCTCCGAACGCATCGGACCATCGCCCGCGAGGACAAATTTCGCCGCCGGCCACCGCTCCCGAAACCTCGCAAAAGCACGCAACGAAGTTCGCAGTCCCTTTTTCGCGATCAGCCTGCACGCCTGCACAAACTGCCACGCACCATCCGTCGGCGCGGGACGCTGCAAAAATGGGAACGCATCCAGCGGAATGCCCGTCCGATTAAGCCGCAGTCTGCCTCGCGGCGCGCCCATGTCCGCAAGCCGATCCATCAGTGAATGCGAACGCGCCAGCAGCAGTGGCGCAGCCCGGAGCAGCTCGCACATTTGCTCGTCGTAACCCGGCTGATCTGGCCGCGGCTGGATGTCCATCCCGTGAAACGAGACCACGCACGGCTTGTCCCATTCCTTGATAAAGGGCAGCAAATGCACGCCCGTGTGACCGAAGTAAATGTGCATCAAATCCGCCGGACGACGCTCCATCAGCTTGATGACTTCCTGCAACTCGCCCCGGTAGTAAACCGCAGGCACCCGCTGAATGTATTTCAGCCAAAACCGCTTCACGAAATTCTTCCGCGCCCGCGGGATCAGCTCCACATCATCAAATGGAAACTGGTCCTCGCACTTCCGCTCCCGCGTCAGGATAAAAGTCTGCCACCTGCGCAGGCCTGACACCTGCCGGTAGATGTGGCGCATCTCCGGTTTTAAAAATGTAGTGCAGTAGCTGGCGACGACGGGCATTCGGGAAGCCCAGCGTCGTAACGGACCGGCGGACCGTTTGTCGAGAATCCTTAATGATAATGAACAGCTCTCCGCTCACTCGCCACCCACAACTCACACGTGCGCAATCACATCCGCCGCCGCGTAACGAACCTTCGGCAGCGACGCGTATTTATCGTCCGGCGCGCGATAGCCGGCCGCGCAAGCCACGACAGTGCGATAATCGGAATCCGTGAGCCCCAGAATCCGATCATAATCCGTCGTGGAGATCCCTTCCATCGGGCAAGCATCCACGCCCAGCACGGCGCAGCTCGCCATGAACTGGCCAATCGCGATATAGGCCTGCCGCACCGCCCATTCGCCCAGCCAGCCTTGCTTCGCCGCATTCGCGATGAAGCCCGTCATCATCCCGCGATACGGCGCCAAATCTTCCACCTTCCCTCCGCGCAACGCCACCGTGCTCGCCAGGAACCGGTCGACTTCCGCCTCGTCCATCGCCTTTCGCGCCGCGAAAACCACGTGCTGCGAGCATTGCACGGGCTGGGGTTGATTCCATGAAACCGCCGATAGCTGCGCGCACACTGCGGGGTCTGTCACCACGATAAATTTCCACGGTTGAAGACCAAACGAAGACGGCGTCAGCACAAGCGACTCCTCCAGCGCCGCCCAAACATCCGCTGGGATCTTGCGGGATGCGTCGAAAGACTTGGTGGCGTAGCGCCATTGAAGTTGAGCAAGGAGTTCGGATGGTTGGAGTGTGGACATAATTCCCCGCTGATACGCATGGCACACCGGATCGGACGAGGGAAAAATCAATCAATGCCGAGATCCTCGACGAATCTCGCGTCTCGATGGAGCTCGCTTTCCTTCACGCCCAGTTGCTCCACAATCAAATCGAGCAGTCTGCACCAAAGGTCAGCCTCCACAACATTTTCGGGACCCTCGCGCTTGCGCACCTCGCGAAAAACGAAATCGTGCAGCCGGCCCACGGTCGCGATTTTCTCAGCGTCGGCTTCGGTTATGGTGATTCCAAAATGATCCTCCACCGCGAGAATCAACTCCACCCCTTCGAGGCCCATTTTCTAAAAGCTAAACCGGCATCGCACCGCCAGCGTTCGATCCCGCGGCAGGTCGAGGATCGGGTTCAGGTTATTGAGCTCGTAATCCGTGTCGGTGATATTGAGAACACCCACGCTCACCTCCGCGCGGTTCTGCATGAAGCGATATCCGGCAAATGCGTTGACCATCCAAAACTTGTCGCCCGTCGCGCCGTCCGCCGACAGCGAACCGGGCGCGTAGCCTTTGTTGACCTGGTCGTAGTAGGTCGCATCGGCACGCGCGAAAAACCCGCTGCGGTGATTGTAGTTTGCGAAAATGGTCGCTTCGTGGAGCGTGGCTTCGAGCGCGCGCACGCCGCCGGGGAAATTCACCGCAGAGATTTCGGGAAGCTGCGAATCAAACTCCGAGCGGACGTAACGATACCGCGCACCGATGGACCAATTGTCACCGATGAGCTGGTTCACGCTGAACGAAATCGCGTTCTCTTTATATGAGATGCGCTCCTCGGCCTGCGACGGAAGGATTCCCACAAATCCCGGGTTCGCGGGATCATTGAGAATGTCGAAGACGCCGATGCTGCGGTCGAGCCGCTGCTCCACTTGCGTCCAGTCCGCGCCGAGGTATGTGCGGGTCGGCAACTTGCTCTCGAGACTGATGCCGACGACCTTGAATTTTGCGCCTTCGATGGAGCCGAGCACATCCTCCGAAATCGTCGAACGGAACGCCTGGGCGAATCCCGCCATTTGCGTGGGTTCGAGCCGGATGGATTCGTCGAAGCTCACGCCGCTGACAAACTCCGTATAAACGCCGCGCATTGTAAACAAGGGGCTTGGCGAGAGTGTGAATCCGATTTTCGGCGACACTCGATCCAGGCTGGTCTGCCGATCGCTGACGGGGGGATTCCGGAAGTTTTCCGGATACTCCATGTCGTCGTAAGTGACGCCCCCATGGACCGTGAGCCATTTCGTGAGCCGCCAGTGATCGTAGGCGTAAAGCGTGAGCCGGTTGAAATCCACGATGCTGTGCTGGTCTGCGGCGGGGATATTAAAAAGCCCGCTCGTCGCCGTGGCAGGATCGGAAAGCGAAAGCCGCTGCGTCGTATCAAATTCGCCCGACTGAACGCGCGCACCAAGAATGAGCGTGTGAGCATCAAGCGTCAGAATCTGCTGAAGGTCTGCCGAGAAAATCTCGAACTCCGAAGTCCGGCGAAAATCAAAACGATCACTCGTCACGGCTGGCACCGGCGTTCCAAAAATATCCTGCGGCCCAACGCGTCCGCGTCCGACCAGCGGCGCGATTGCGCCGGGGACATTTCCGCGTGAGGCGAGCCCGCGACGCGCCAAATCCGTATCGCTCGGAAACGGACCTGCATCCGCATTTTGCGGGAGGAATCCGCCGATATCGCGGAGAACCTGGAGCTGACTCGTCTCGTTCGCGTTAAACGTCTGGCTGTTCCGCAACCATGAGCCGAGAAGCAGCGTGTGATTGCCGGGGCTCCACTCGTGGTGCCAGCCGGCAAGCAGGAAGGCGGGATCTTGCAATTCGCGGAACCGCGAAGTGTTCGACTGGGTATCACGCGGAGCGTCGTCGTCGAATCGGCGCGTCGTGTCGCCCGTGCGCAAATCCTGCCATTTTGTCTGGAGGAAAACCGAGTCGGTCGGCGCGAGCTGGAGTTTGAAAGTCGCATATCCCTCGAACCGCGAGAGGTCGCTGTTTTGCTTGTCGCCGCTGTCGTACTGATAGTCGGCATCGAGCGCGTAGGAGAGATTCCCAAACGTGCCATACTGCGAAGCAATACTGCGGAGCTGACCGTCGGAGCGATACTCGGAAACGATGTTCAGCCCGAAGCCGTCGGCCTCAAACATTTTCGAGTATTCCTGAGCCGACACGAATTGCGAGAGCGGCCCTCCGCCGACGGGCGAGAGCAAGTTGGCGAGGAGCTGTTCGTTAAACCACGGCGTCTCGTAGCGAAGCAACACACGACGGGGATCGCGCAAATTGTCGTATGAGTTGGCGAGGAAAAGATGGGCGGCGGCGCTGCTGTAGTCGGCATTCACCGCACGCACCGCTTCGCGCACGGCGACCTCGGTCATCCCGTTGTTCTGATAGATGGACGCAAGGTTCGAGCTGCGCACGCCTTTGTCCTGATCCAGCAAGAACTTCGAGCGATAGATACGCCGGTTATCGTTGAGCGCGAGCGAGTGTTCGAGCTCCGCGACGGACTCGTTGTAGCGATTTTCCTGCTTGCGCTGGATCGCTGTGTAAAGCGGCGGCGTCGGGTCATCAGGGTCGAGTTCAGCAGCGCGTGCGAGGTCTTTGTTTGCGAGCGATTCCAGCTCACCCGTCCCGCCAAAAAGATTGCGCCAGCTCGTCGCTTCGTTGCTGAAAGCCTTGCCGAGATAGCTGTGAAAAAGCGAGCGAGTCGGCTCCAGCACAGCCGCCGTGTGCAGGTCGCGACGCCCCGCTTCACGGTCGCCCTTGCGAAGCGAAGTGAGCCCGCGACCGAGCCACGCATTCCCCAGCGCGCTGTCGATGGCGATCGCTTGCTCAAACGAAGCGCGCGCATCGGCGATGCGATTCTCCGCGCTCAGCAAAAAGCCGCGAATGGCGTGGGCTTGCGCATTGCGCGGCGTGTCACCGAGCGCGCGTTCGACAGCATCCTTCGCTTTCGCGGTTCGGCCGAAGCTGAATTCCATCTCCGCGATCCGGGCCAGAACGAAACCATTGCCTGCTACGTAATCTGTATCGCGAACCGGATCTTCGCCCGAGCCAAGCGCCTGTTTTGCCGCCCTCAACGCGCCTTCGAGATTCGACTGCGACTGCTGGTAATAAGACTCCGCCAACCACTCCGCAGCAGTGCGCTTCTCCGCCGAGCCGTTCCACGGCTCCCGTTTCACGGTCGCGATGAGTTGCTCCAGCGCACGCTTTCCCGGCCCCGAAGTCCCCCTTAACGCCGCGCGCGCCTTGTCCACGCGCCCGACAGAAAGCAGCACCGCAGCCCGATACAGCGGCGGAGCGCTACGCGGCAGAGTGCGCAACGCAGCGAGCAAATCGCCCTGTTTGTAAGACTCAAACGAGGTCCCGAGCGCCCGCTGCTGCGCAGCCGAAAAACCAAACTCACCCGGCGAAATCACCGCCGGATAATAGAGCGCCCACTGCACGAGATTTGCCACATCCTTCGCCTCGATCACCGCCGTCTTTCGCGGCGCACGACCGGGGATGATCTCCGCCTGCTCTCCGCCTTTCAGCGTGAGCGAGCCTGCTTTGTTGGAAAGCGCGAGTTCGCCTTCCAGCAACGTCATCGTCGTACGACCACCCTTTGCCACGCGGATAATAATCTGCGTTCCCCTCAACGCTCCGTTCACCGCAGGCGTACGGATTTGGAGTTGTTCGGCTTTTTCGCGGCTGAAGAAATAACCGCCGCCGGACTTTACCTCCACGCTCTTCCCCGGCTCCACCTCCGCCTCCGTCAGCTCGTCGATGCGCAACTCGCTCTTGTCACTCAGCCGCAGAACCGCACGACTCAACTCCCCCGTGCGCACCTTATCCAGCGAAGCAAAAAACGTCCCCCGTTTCCCCTCAACGGGCTTCTCCGCAGCCGTCCACGCACCTCCGGCCTTGGGCTTTTTTTCGACGATGTTTTCCTTCTCGATAAGCTCGGCATCCTCCGCCCAAAGCGAAGTCTGCAACGCCGCACTGAAGCAGCAGGCAATCGGAAGAATGATTCCACGGAGAGAGAGATATCCACGCATGGAAATCCGTATATCGAAAGTCCGCGAATCTTGCACGGACCATGTTTTGTATTCCGCGCGGGCTGCTGGTGGACTATCAGCGATGGGAATTATGACTGCTGCCGCTGGATATTCCGAACTCGAAACACGCCTGCTGGCGGCGCTCGGCGGCGATTTGCCGGATGCGTTGTTTGAAGATCTCGCGCTTTCGGTGCACCGGTTTCAGCGGCGGTGGAATGGGCCTCTTGCGCGATGGTGCGAGGGACTTCCGGAGGCTAAGTCGTGGCGGGAGATTCCGGCGGTTCCGCAGGCGATGTTTAAGGAGTTTCGCATTTCCTGCTTTCGGCCCGATGAAACGGCGGTGACTTTTTTGACGAGTGGGACGACTGGCGAGACTCGCGGGGCGCATCATTTTTTGAATACGCGGCTTTATCATGCGGCGGCGCTCGCCGGGTGGCGGCGGATGGGCAGGCCGGAGCATCGGGCGGTTTTTCTCACGCAGTCTCCCGCGGATGCGCCGCAGTCTTCGCTGGTGAGTATGTTCGGGGGCTGGGCGGCGGCGTTTGGCGGGGAGTTTTTCTGCGATGCGGCAGGGCGGCTCGATTTTGAACGGCTGGAAGGCGCGTTAAAAGATGCCGGGCCCGTCGCGCTTTTCGGAACGGCGCTGGCGTTTTTGAATCTCTTTGAGTGGATGGGCGCGCGAAGCATCGCGTTGCCGCCGGGGAGCTATGCGTTGGAGACGGGCGGGTTCAAAGGAAGCAGGAGGGAGATTCCGAAATCGGAACTGTATGAAATGTTTGCCGTGCATCTCGGGCTGCAAGCGGACGACGTGTTCAATGAATACGGGATGTGTGAGTTGAGCTCGCAGTTTTATACGACGGGGCTTGGCGGTGTGCATCGCGGCGGGCCTTGGGTGCGGGCGTTGGTTGTGTCGCCGGAGAGCGGGCGGGAAGTCGCAGTGGGCGAGACCGGCATGTTGCGGATTTTCGATCTGGCAAATCTCGGGAGTTCGCTCGCCATCCAGACGGGCGACCTGGCCGTGCGAAAAGCGGATGGCTTCGAGCTTATCGGGCGCTCGCCGACCGCGACGCCGCGCGGTTGTTCGCGGATGGCGGATGAAATGATGCGGCCGGTCCCACGGCCTCATCGCGCAACTTTATCGACCCCGGAACGCATCGCGGCGCTTGCGTCGGTGACATCGGACGATCTTCGGCAATGGCTTGCTGCGGAACTGGGCCATGAGGAGGCGCTCGACCGCTTTGTTCCTTATGCCGGCGAGCTTGCGAGGGCCGTGGCACCGGGAACGATCCTTCATATTCTCAGCAGCAACACTCCCGCCGCAGCACTGCAATCGCTGACGCGCGGTCTGCTCCTCGGATCGAGGAATCTGTGCAAGCTGCCATCGCGCGGACTTCCGGAGGTCGATGCCTTTGTCGCGAGTTTGCCGGATTCGCTTCGTGCGCTGGTCGAACTTTCAACGACTCTCCCGGATGATTGGTTGGAGCAGGCCGACGCGGTGATTGTTTTTGGCGGCGATGCGACGATCGCACATTTTCGAAGCCTCGTTTCCGCCGGGCAAAAGTTCCTCGGCTACGGTCACAAGATCAGCGTTGGCATCATTTTCGACGATGCCGAATGCGCCAGTGCCGGGGCCGCAGCGCGCGATGCATCGCTCTTTGATCAGCAGGGCTGTCTTTCGCCGCACGTATTTTTTGTTTGTGGCGATGCGCGTCGCTATGCAGCCGGTCTCGCGGCGGAAATGGCGGCGTTTGCCGGGAAATTCCCGCGCGCGCCGCTCGATGTCGCGGAGTTGGCCGGTATTCGTGCGCTCCGCGAAAATGCAGCGTTCCGCGCCGGAAACGGCGATGATTGCGAGGTTTTCGCCGGGGATGATTGGACGGTCATCTTCGACTCGCGCCCCGGTTTCCCCAAGACGCCGCTCAACCGCACCGTATTTGTAAAGCCGCTGCCTGCGGACCTCGCAGCGGATCTCGCCGACGTGCGCCCGTATTTGAGCGCATGCGGGATCGAGCCTGCGACGGTGGAAAATGCGGAGTTCGCCGCGAAACTGGGCGTTTCCCGCATCTGCCGGATCGGGTCGATGCAATCTCCCAAGGCGGCGTGGCACCATGACGGACAACCGTCACTCGCTCCGTTGGTGCGCTGGGTGGATTTCGAGGTGAGCGCGACGGAGCGTTGATCGTCGGACCCGATTACAGGAAATCGTGAGGAAATTAGCCTTTCCGCGCAGCCGTGAGTTTCTCCACCGCTTCCATGTTGCGCGTGACTTGGCTCTCCTCCACGAGGAAGTCGAACCCGTCATACGTTACTTTCATCTTCTCGCCCTCGCGTCGGAGGAGAGTGACTTGTGTTCCGGCGGTCAGGTCGTGCGTCGTTCCGTCCGTTGCTTTGGCGCTCGTCGTATCTTTTACGATAAAAATACCGCGCGGAAGCTGCGAAGCGGCGCGTTTTGAGGGACTGGGGGAGTCGGATTTAGCGATCTCCTGCGAAGTCACCACTTCCCGCGTGGCTGTGTTTCCGTTCTGCCGGCGTTCCGCAGCCTTCACTTCTGCCTCGGAAAGCAGGACGGGTTGATTGGCGCGAACGTGTGCGTCGTAGCAGACGGCACCGGTCACCGAGGCGAAGAGCATGGTGTAAGCGATGATGAGTTGGGTGTTTTTGCGCATATATTGTAACGAGTGTTTCTGAACCCGAAACCCCCGGGCCCTCAAAGGCTCGGGGGCTCAGAGCCCAGTCAAATTTGTGTTTCCGGCGATTAGCGGGCCTTGCTCGACGAAGCGACCGACTCCATCTTCTTGGTGGCGACCGTAGCCACGTTGACCGAAGGTCCACCGTGGCGGAATGCGGTGCCTTTTGAGTAGCTGTAAAGAGGAACGTAGCGGTCGGACGGGAGTGTGTCGGCGGCGATTGGCGCACGGTTCAGCGTGCAGTCGAGAATCCAGTAGCGGCCTTCATTTTTCCAGAGCACCCATGCGTGGCTCATTTTGGCGTTCCGGCTGGTCTTGCCGATGACGAAGCGGACGGAAGAATCATTGAGCTGGTCGCAGAGCCAGAGGGCTTTGTCCTTGCAGTCACCGGTGCGGGTGCGTGCGGTTTCCTGGGGGAGTGCAGCGACATACGGGTTGTCCATGTGGTAGCGGAAGCTGCGGCCTTCTTTCATCAAAGCGTTGACCTTGTCCATGTTGGGGCGCTCCTGGCCGAGGGTGGCGAGGGTGCTTTTCACCGGATTCATGTAGCGGTCATACGGAGTGCCGCCGGAAACGTTTCCGAGGTCAACCCCCGCGACTGCCGCGATTTGGGTTCCGATGAGACTGACTAGAGCGATGATGAGCGATTTCATATTGTGTTCGTAATTGCTATAATTTCTATAGCGCTGTCCGTGCCAACCCACTCCGCTGAGTATAATTTCCATATTTTCACGCGTGTTTTAGGCGGTTTTCTCTGTAGAATCACGGATCCAAGTATCTCACTTTCGCGAAATTCGGATAAACTTTCTCATACTTGTGGTCTATTCTCATTTTGAAATGCGCGCTCTCATTGCAAAGAAACCAAAAGTGCGAATACGGTTGTTTCAACCAACGCCTGAGTGGCCCGAATTCCGATTTTCGGCGCTCTATATCCGACCTTTTACGCTCGTAGTCCGCTGGTTACACATTTTCAAAGCCATCCGTCCCTGAAGCGATTTAGCCAGGTTCGAATCTGCCACTTCGTCAGCGAGAACAACCTCCCGACGCCTTTTCGCTCAAACCGGCCGCCGGACCGGCGTAATAGAAGCCTGGGCGATGAAGCTTTTATCATGGGCCATCGAACTGTGGAATTTGACCCCTCATCGCAAATTTCATCTCGCCCCCGGTCCGTTTCCTTGCCAGAAACCCGCCTCCATGTGGGCCATCCTTTCAAAAAATCGCGACGTCGGACTCTTGATGCTTCGTATCTGGCTGGGCGCCGTGTTCCTGTGGGTTCACGGGGTGCCGAAGCTTTTCATCGGCGACGTTCTTAAAAAGTGGGAGTTTCTCGGCCAGCAAATGCAGCTCTGGGGAATTACGTGGCCGCCGCCGAAATTCTGGGGATTCATGGCCATGCTCACCGAGACAGGGGGAATCGTGCTCTTCATCGTCGGGCTGCTCTTTCGCCCGGCGTGCCTCTTCCTTACGATCGTCATGTCCGTCGCCGCGACTTATCAGTTCAGCACCGAAAAGACGTTTTCAGCGGGATTCGCGTCTGCGGCTCATCCTTTGGAGATGGGCATCCTGTTTTTCTGCATGATATTTATCGGCCCCGGTAAATACAGCATCGACCGCGAGTAGCAGCTACAGGCTGCGCAGGAACCGCTCGAAGAACTCAACGCCGCCTTCCAGGTCCGCGACGGCGATAAATTCGTCCTTCGTGTGTGCCTGCGCAATTGAGCCCGGCCCGAGCGCGATTGCCGCCATCCCGTGCTGAGCGAACACACCTGCGTCGGAAAACCAAGGCGCGCCGATACACCTCGAGCCGCATTGACGAAGCTTCGCGATGACGGGGTGGGCTTCATCGGTGAGCATCGGTTTGGAAATGACGTGGCTGATTTCCACATCGGCGCAAACTGCGCGAAGTCGGGCGCTCACCGTCTCCCGCGGGTTCTCGCCGGGTAGATAACGGATATCGATTTCCGCACGGCAAATGTCGGGGACGATGTTCACCTTGCTCCCGCCCGAAATCGTGCCCGCGCTGATCGTCGTGTAGCCGAGCAAGGGGTGCTCGCCACCCCGGAGCATCGGCGCGATGTCGTCGCGGACGCAGCGGAGGATGTCCGCCATTTTGTAAATCGCGTTATCGCCCCGGTGCGGCTCAGCGGCGTGAACGGCGCGACCGCGCGTCGTCAAATCGAGCCAAAGCGCGCCTTTGTGTGCTACGACCGCATCGAGTCCGGTCGGCTCGCCCGCGATCACGAAATCAAACCGTTCTTCCCCGGCCAGCGCCGACGCACCGTGCTGACCCGCCTCTTCGCTGCACAGCCCGGCGAACCAAATTTCATATCCCAACTCCGGCAGCAAATCCTTCGCAGCCCGAAGCGCCCAAAGCATCGACGCCATCGAACCCTTGGTGTCGCTCGTCCCGCGTCCCCACACTTTCCCTTCACGCAATTCAGCGCCGAACGGATCGACCGTCATCCCACCGACGCTTACCGTATCGGTGTGCGGCGCAAACAAAAGCCGCGGCTTCTTACCGCCGCTGTCGAAAAACCGCACGACCACATTGGGCCGGCCAGGCAAAACATCGCGCAGTTCCACCCGTGCCGCCGGAAACTCCTGCCGGAGCCAAATCGCAAGCCAGTCGGCAATCGCCTGCTCGCCCGTGTGCGGCGTGCCGGGATCGCCCGTCGGGTTTACGCTCGGGATTCGGACCAGCGCCTGAAGAAGTTCGGTGACAGAAGTGACTTGCACGCCGTCAGCCTACTCGCCCTGTCCCATTCGCCAAGTTCACAGTTTTCGCCCGCCACTTTCCAAATCCCGCGCTGCCAAAATAATTCGGCTGCCGGCTAAGGTCCGGCGCATGTCGATATTGACCCGGTGCTCGCCGGACGCCATCCGCCCCCGTGACGCTCCTTGCTGCAAACAAACCAACTTCACATATCCGACATGAAACGCGTCAAACACATCGCCTTCTTCCAGTTCAAAGACACATGTACCGCCGAGGACATCGCCGATGTCTGGCGAATCATGGAGGATCTCCCGCGCAAAATCCCCGGCATCCTGAATTTGTCATGGGGCGTCAATACGAGCACGGAGGGTCTCAGCGAAGGTTTCACACATAGCTTCGTGATGCTCTTTGAAAACGCTGCAGCGCGCGACGCGTATCTTCCCCACCCTGCGCATCAGGAAGCTGTCGGCCTCGTCGTCCCGCGTCTGGAGCGGGTTGTCGTTTGCGACCACGAGTGCGACGCACAGCCATGATCGCGCGTCTCGCGCTTCTGAGTCTCGCTGCCGTGACACTTCACGCGCAGGAAAACGCAACGCTGTTGGAAGGTGAACAACTCAAGATCATCACACGCGCGGGCAATCCGCGCCCGCAGGATTTGCGGCCTTATGGCGAAGGCGCATGGAGCGGAAACGCGCACCTTTGGTGGACGGACGCCAAGCCCGGCGAAACACTCGAACTCGCGCTGCCAGTGCCCGCGGATGGAACGTACCGAATCGCGGCCGGTCTTACCAAAGCCGTGGACTACGGCATTTTCGAGTTCGCGCTCGACGGGAAGCAAATCGCAGGACCGATCGATTTTTACAACGCCAGTGTCGTCCATACAGGAACGATCGCTCTCGGCGGAGCTGTGGCGCTGAAAGCTGGGGAACACCGGCTCGGCATCACGGTAAAAGGAGCAAACCCGAAAGCGCGCCCGGGCCTGATGCTCGGTCTCGATTACATCCTGCTCGCCCGTGGTGAGAACGCGGACATCGCCGCGCTCGGCCCCAAGCTGAAAGATGCGCGCAAGCCCGCTGCGCCCCCTCCGAGCGACTTGAAGTCCGGCAACGCCGCGAACGCAAAAGCACTTCCTCCAGCGGAGCAGCGGGCCGCGTTCACGGTGCCTCCCGATTTTGAAATCGAACTCGTCGCGAGCGAAGAGACCGGACTGCCAAAGCCCGCGATGGTTTCATTCGACGACGCAGGCCGGATGTGGTCGGTCACCGCAACCGAGTATCCCCGCGACAACGAACCGGGCGTTTGGAAGCAGCCTGGAAAAGACCGTGTCGTGGTATTCGACACCCCCACCGCTCGGGGACCGCAAACTCCGCGCATTTTTGCCGATGGAATGGTGATGCCTCTCTCCGTGCTCGCGTTCGGGAAGGGCGCATTTGTCGCGCAAGGTCCGGAGATTCTTTACCTCGAAGACAAGGACGGCGACGGCAAAACGGACGGGCGGCGCGTGCTGATGCGCGGCTTTGGAGTGCAGGACACGCATACGCTTCCGCATCAGCTCACGCAGATGCCGGGCGGCCGCATCGTCTTCTCGCAGGGCGTGCTCAACAACGGAAAGATGACCGACGCCGCCGGGCGCGCGTTCGATTTCAACAAGACGCTCATCGCCTCGATAAAACCCGACGGAACGGACACGCGCATCATCGGCGCGGGACTCAACAATATCTGGGCATGGGCGCACAGCCGCACGGGCCGCGTATTTTTCCACGAGGCCAATGATTTGGGCTACAGCATGGTGCCGTTCGAAGAGGACAGCTCGTATCCGAGCTTCATCGCGACGAAGCTGCATCCCGCTTCTCCGCTGCATCCGCCGACCGCAGAAGGTCTCGACCTCGGCGGCACGGGCTTCTCGGGCATGGCGATCTGCGATGACAAAAGCGGCTCATATCCCGCGCCGTGGCAGGGGCTCTTTTACGTGGCGAATCCCATCCTCGGGAAAATCAATGCCGTCAGCGGGACACTCGGCGCGGATGGCGTGTGGACGTTTAAAAAGCACGCAGACCTCGTGTCCTGCGCAGACCCGATGTTCCGCCCCGTCGCCATCACGTTTGGCCCGGACGGCTGCCTCTACATCACCGACTGGTACAACCGCATCATCTCGCACAACGAAATCGCACGCGACCACCCCGCACGCGACAAGGACCACGGACGCGTCTGGCGCGTACGACACAAGAGCCAGACCGCCCCGCAACTGCTGGACATGACCAAGGTGCCCACGCCCGAACTTCCCGCGCACCTCGACGCCGATCGCACTTGGGAGATGCGCGCAGCGTGGCACCAAATCGGACAACGCAACGCCAGGGAGCTCGCGCCCGCGCTCGTCGCACTGCTTGCAGACGATAAAGCCGCGGATGACACGCGCATCCACGCGCTGTGGTCGCTCGAAGAACTCGGCCATTTCGACGCCGCCGTCTGGCAGAAGCTGCTCGGCAATCCCTCGATCGACATCCGCCGCGAAGTCGTCCGTTCGCTCTCCTCGCTGCGCGTTCCGGAAGATGTTGCATTCCCGCTCCTCCAGCCGCTGGCCGGCGAGACGGCGTGGACCGTGCGCTACGAAGTCCTCCGCTATTTTCGCCGCGCGGCAGGCCCCGTTAATCCCGGGCATATCGCGTGGCTGCGCCGCTGGAGCGAGAGCCCCGCTCCGCAGACGAAAGTGAACGGCTGGAACGGACCCTACCTCGCCCTCGACGGCTCGTATCAACGTGCGTTTCAGGACTTCCTCCTCTCGCTCGCCGAGACGAAAACCGGCGCTGCCCTCGCTGCGGAATCGCGATGGGACAAAACCATCGCCACCGAGCCTCCGCCTACGTCCGAACAAACCGCTTTGATCGGCAAACGCCACGCCGCAGTGAAAGCAGCACTCCCATCCGCAAAGGCCGCGGAAGGACAGGCGCTCGTGGAGACTCTCTGCCTCGCCTGCCACTCCATCGCGGGCAAAGGCATCGGCTTTGCCCCACCGCTCGACGGTTCGGCGAACCGCGACCTCGACGGACTGCTCATGGCCATCGTCGCGCCCAGCGAAGCAGCGGAAAACGTCTTCCGCCTTTACCGCGTGGAAAAGAAAGACGGCACGATCATGGAGGGATTCAAGCGCAGCGAAGACGCACAGGACATCAGCCTCATCGTGATGGGCGGCGCGGTCGTCAAAGTGCCCATCCCCGAAGTGAAAACCGCCGGCTACATCCAGGGCCGCTCCATGATGCCGGACCTCACCGCCGGAATGAGTGAAGCCCAAGTCGCCGCAATCGCCGCCTATCTTCGCGCGGTAAAATAACCTGCCCGCCTATTTCGCAGCGGTGCGCTTTGATGGCGACGGCTCGGCTTTCAGCAGCTCGCCGAGGTTGAACTTCCGATACTGCGTGTGGCTCGCGACGTTTTGTCCGTCCGCGTTGGCGACCCATACGTCGAGCGTGTCGGGCGCGAACAGGACGCTGTGAATGTTTGAAGTCATGCAGACCGGACGCGTCATCAGCGCGCGGGCGCTTTCAGCATCGAACTTTCCGTGGCCTGCTTTTGCGCGGCTCACCAGCTCGGTAAAGCGATCGCCGGCGCTGAGGAGCACGCAGTCTTTCACCGCCTCCGGGAGCTGCGGATGCGTCGCTCCCGCTTCGATCACTTCGAGCGCTTCGGGCGTCGCCTTGATTCCCACGGCGCGCTTCGCTTTCGCGTCGGCGAGGACGTAGTAGTATTCGCAGGTGCGCGGGCTCGTGCGGAGAATGGTCAGCGCCTCGTCGAGGGTGCTCGCCTTTTCCATCACCTCGCGCATGAGCTGCGCCATCGGCTTGCCGTCCCACTTTCCTTCGCCGCGTCCGCCCATCTCGCCCATCGAAATTCCCTTTTCATTCATCGCCGTCACGGTGCCCACGAGGCCGCAATAGCCGACGTTGAACCACGCGTTGCCCACGTCGGGCTTGCACACGACGACGACTGCGTTTTGTTCGAGGCCGACCCCCTTCAAATAGTCCAGAACCCGCCCGTGATAAATGTGGCCGTCCTTCGTTGCAGAGCCGAGCACGGCAAATCCCGAGCAGTGAAAGAGCTCGGGGAAATAGTTCGCCAGCCGGCCTTCTTCGCGGGTCACTCCGGCGGCGTCGGACATCGCGTCCATCTCGGCGAGATAGCGCGGGTCCATGTGTTTTTGCAGACGCGCCTGCGCCTCTTCGATCTCGCCGAAAAACCACCGGCCCTTCGCGATGGAGCTTCCCACGCCCACTCCGTAAAGGATGCGGTCCACGAGATTTCGCACTTCCTTTTTCACGAGCGTTCCTTGCTGGCGCCCCATCTCTTCGGGCGTTCCGGCGAGGAACAACACGCGCACACCGTCATGCACTTCGAGCCGGCCCTTGCCCTCCGTGGCGATGAGTTCGCGGGAGCCATCCGGCGGCGGGAGCGTGGGGATGCTGGAGTCGAGCCCGCTCACTGCGGCCTGCGCGGCGCGGAGAAAATGACCGACTGCGGTCTGCTCCACTTTTTGTCCCGGCTGCGGGGTCAGCTTCCATTGCTCGGCGGCCCACGGCTCCGAGAATTTCGCGTCCGCCAGTTCCACGACCACGTCGAGTTTCGCGCCATCATTCACCGAGATGCGGAGCGGCACATCGTCCACGCCGAAAGGCTCCGGCACCGCGAGCGAGACCGTCAATGCGGGCAGCGTAAAAGCCCTGCGCGTCGCATCCGTCGGCGTCGCAGCGATCACGCGGCAGACGCGGCCCTGCACCGTCTCGCGCGCCTTTTCCTCAAACGTGCAAAGCGTCGATAGCAGCACGATTTTCGCGCGCTCGGGGAAGGTAAACGGCGGCAGCACGGCCGTGTCGATGCTCGAAGGATTCGTCGAAAACTTCAGCAAGCCCGGCTTGCCCACGATGCCCCAGTTTTTGCCCGGCGCATTCATCCACACCTCCTGCCCGTCGCGCCCCACTGCATACTGCGAGCCGTCCACCTCGGCGGACACGCGGAGTTTATCCGGTGCCTGAAACGCAAGCGTCGCCGTGCGGCCCTGCGCTTCTTTCAGCGAGGAGCGGACGACGTTCAGCTTGGTCGAGAACGTGCGCGCCGCAGTCTTTTTTGCCGGTGCATAAACATCCGCGAGGCGTTCGACGGCTTCGGAGAAGACATCCGCCGGAGCCGGACGGACGTCGGCAAAAGCGATGGTTGCAATGGAGAGCGAAAGAATCAGAACGATGCGTTTCATGCCCGCAGACATAGGGCAAACAAACGGGCAGACGAGTAAAATCTCAGCGCGTCTGCCGTTCGCTTAGTCTGTGCTGAATCCCGTCTTACCACTGCTACGTGGACAGGGTTCAGGAGAACTCGATTTCTCAGTTTGTTATCGGCCGCGGCACCGACAAGATAAAGCCCCTCGCAATATAGTAGGTCTTAAGCCGTTCAACCGTGGCATCGAATGTTTCAAACGTATTGCTGTAGCGACTTGCCGAGACGTCGAGTTTTAATGTGCCGGTGCTCTCTCCTGTAGCGAATACGGTACCTGCCGGATTCTTCACAACGTTCCTGGCGCTCATTGTAAATGTCTTCGGAATCTCACGCAGCCCTGCGTTTCCAATCGAAAACTTCCCATTTTTTCCGCGCAAATGAACCGATTCCATCAACACATCCGCAAACTCGGAACTCGGAGCTGATGCCATCGAAATGATCGTGTAAGATGAGCCGCGGGAACCTTCCGCACGGTCAATTCGGTGGCCAAGGAAAACACGCGCACCGAATATTTTTTGTCCAACCAAGGAGAAAGCCGAAATAACCACCAATTCCTGCGTCTCTGGTTCATAAATCGCATGCCCGCGAATGGTCACACGCTGGACATTTCCCGCTCCATACACGGTTTGAAGCCCGACAAACTGATAAATTGCGGTTTCAGCCCGGCACAACTGGGTCGTCAGAAACATCGCAATCGCTATCGCAGCAAAGAACTTCATGTTCATGGTTTCGAAATCGGCTTTTCAATCGAGGCGAATACAATCTCTATCCTTGGAAAATTCCCGAGGATGTAGGGCGGTGGAGATGTTTTCTCGCCCAACACCACCATGCCCTTGCCTTGTCTCTCACAAAACTGCTGTGCACGTGCCTCAGCCTCTTCCCGGAGCCCGGCAATCGAATTAAACCCGGTCGAAGCGCGATGGTAGATCCGATACACATTCTCAGTTGGGTAACTGTGTGACATCAAAGTCGGCCCCGTGCGAAACGCAGAGTTGCTTTCTGCATACCGCTTTATCGGCGATGATGTCGCACAACCCGAGAGCAATAATCCGAAGCCGAACAAAACTGAAAACGCGCGAAGCATGCGAACAAACCCAGCAGGGCTCGTCTGTGAGGAATCGGGGCGCTGATAGCAGGTGGATTTCGATAGTTTCATTTATTTGTAGTATCAGGCGTCCGGTTTCCACCAAGCGCATTCTCCCTTCGCCCCCATCCCCTACTCCGGCGGCGCGATGAGTGTGAGCTGGCGGACTCCGCCGGTTCGCGTGCCTTGGGCGTTGGTCACCGAGGTGCGGACGCGGATCGTCTGGCCTACGGTGAATGGCCCTATCGCGTTGCCGCTCGGGTCGTACGCCACGCTGTGGATGAAGCTCACGTCCGTATCCACCACCATCCATTCGAGTGTGGCCGTCTCGCCCGCTTCGAGTTGGTAAGGTTCGTATTGGGTGATGAGTTGCAGGCCGTTCGTGCCGCCCTGGGTGAAGAGCTTGATGCCGAGCGTCTCGGGCAGGTCCGATGTGGTGGTGGTGGGGATGGTTTTGAGCGCCTGCTCCTCCACCGAGCCGGGGTCGCTGAGGCCGAGCGCGGCGCTGAGAAAACGGATGCAGATGACCTCGACGTTTCGCGCGGCGGTGCGCAACGCCTGCCGGGCTTCGTCGAGGTGGAAGCTTGTTGTTTTCTCCAAATTGAAGAGGGGGAAATATGCTGCGATCTTTGACATGAATGCGCTTTGATTCACTCCTTTGCGGACGATGACAGGGCGCGCCGGGCTTTGGGCAAGCTGCCAGTTATCGGCGGCTTCCCAAACTGGGCCGAGCAGGCCGCAGCGCTTCGTAGTTTTGTCCGGCGACCACGGGGTGACGGCATAGACTTTGTCGAGGTCGTCGAGCAGACCGCTGCCGGGGTCGATGACGCCTTCGATAATCTTCGGGACTTTCAGCGAAATAAGACGCAGCTCCAGCCACGAAAACGACGCCGCCTGCCGCGCGCCATCGACCAACTGCACATTGTTATCACGCACCTGCGCGAGGCCGGGAAGTGCGTCTTTTAACGCGGTAAATTGCGCGGTGCCGATTGCGCCGATTTTTAGCGTCGCAAAATGTTGAAGCCAGACGGCCAGGGTTGCATTTGCGCGTTCGAGGATTGATTGCCAGTATTCCATAGGATGTGTGTGTTTGTTGTTTAGTTGCCGATGAAAGAGAAAGCGCCGCCCGCCGCACTGATTATGCGAACGCGCCTGCCTGCAAAATGATTTGATGAAGGCAATAGGTCGTTTGATCGCCCCGTCCCGTCCCTTGATAGACCCGACCGGGCGTTTGATCCCGTCATCGGGTGAGTTGAGAGGGGCATCGAGCCATTTGATCCGCCCAAGCCAACAGTGGATCCTATCATCAAACCGCTTGATCCCCGCGCCCCACCGTTTGATCTCCCCATCGGACGATTTGATTGGGGCAACCACTCGTTTGATCCGCAGAAAATGTCGTTTGATCCCCGCAAACTGTCATTTGACGTTACGGTGCCGCGCTTGTGGCTGAGAGACTTATGACTCGACAATTCAGCACCCCTAAAAAACCGGGGCAATGTCCACGCGAGACGCGACCGGAGCAATTTGTCGAATGTAGGAAGGGCAGGAGCCATATCGATATGGCACATCTGGAAGGAATCCGGCCATTTGGCAAGCCCTGTTTTTTGCCGTTTTTGGAGTGGTTCCGGTCCGTCGGTGTGCGCCCTAAGTTTGGACCTTCGGTTCCAACACTATTTACCCTGTCACCGCCGCGCGTTAGTATCGGCGGGGCAGGACGACGCGGAATGTGGTGCCGATTTCCACGGAGCTGCTCATTTCCAAGCTCGCGTCGAGCAATTCGCAGAGGCGCTTGACGATGGAGAGGCCTATCCCTTCGCCGGGCTTTTGTTTGGGTGTGATGACGGTGGCATTATCCGGCTCGGACGGCGTGAGGACCTGGGCGGATTCGCCGGAAGCTTCTGCCGCCTTTTCGTCGGATTCCCTGGCGCTGGCGGTGGCTTCTTTTAGCCCCATGACCATTTCTGCGGCTTGGGCGGACGCCATCCCGCAGCCCGTGTCCTCGACCATGAACCACCAGTTTTCCTGCTCTTCGCCCCAACTGAGGGTGACTCCGCCGTGCTCGGTATATCTCAGGCCGTTTTTGAGGAGGTTTTGCAGCAACCGACGGACCCTCAGACAGTCGCCCTCTACGGGGAACTCGGCGGGCCCGTTCGCTTTGAGAAAGAGGCCTCGTTCCTGGGCTTCGGCGAGATTGATTTCGGCGAGCTCGTGGATCAGTGTGCTGGCGTCGAAGTCGGAGATCTCTCTCTTCTCCTGCCCTGCTTCGAGTCTCGCGAGCTCCATGAGCTCCCCCAGCATGACGGTGATGGCTTCCACTCCGCGACCGAGGGAGGCGGTGAAGCCACGGCGCGCGGCATCGGTGATTCCATCGCGGCTCAACACATTGACCGTGAGACTGACTCCCGTGGCGTCGTTGTTCAAATCGTGGACGGCTTGGTGGATGAGGGCGGCGCGGCGTTGCTCGATCTCGTTGATGCTGGCGAGGGCATTTTTGAGGTCCCCGATCCGGCCTGCCGCCTCCGCCTGCTGCATGCGCTCGTATTGGGCGGTGCTCTCGGTGGTGGCGTCGCTCACGAGGAGGATCATTTCGCGGCTCACTTCGAGGAGTGTGTCACTTTCAAACTCGGGGTTCTGCGTGGCGAAGGCCTGCAGCTCGTCAAAAAGGCAAAGCTGGAGGTTCGCGAGTTCCTGCGTGTACTCTTGCAGCCGGTATCCTTGCTGCCAGCGGTGCAGCCCGTGTTTGATTCCCTCGTCTTTCTTTTTTTCGTCCGCTTTCGCTGCCGCAATGCCACCGGGGCGGGCGCGCAGCTTGCGCTCAAACGCATCGAGCAGTTCGGGGACGTGGTCATTAAATTGCGCCCGCGTGAGCGACCGGGCGGTGGTCTGCCGCGGATCGATTTCCGACTCTTTTCTCCATGCGGCCAGGATCGCGTTCCGCCGAGTGGCAAGGTAGTCGCAGAAGATGTTCAACTGAACGAGTTTGGTTTGCTGCATTTTCTCTGAGTATGGCGCAGCAATTCGATTTAGCAACTGCGAGACAATCCGGATGCGTGTGCGTGAGCGCGGTGCAAGGGAGACTGCTACACTCCTGCGGCGCCGGGGCCGACTATTTCGCCGGCGGGGTTTTGATCGGAATGCTCGGGCTTCCTTGAATGACCGCGCCAGACCCGCCCCCGCCTGCCTTGAGCAACTGGCCGACCATTTTCATCCCCGCTTCCTGCTCCTGATTCTGCTCCCGGAACGCCGATTGCAGGCCGCTCACCTGGTCGGGCGAGAGAATCCCGCCCGCTTTTCTCACGATGCGCGATTGTTTGTCCTCTTCCTCTTTTCGGTATTTCGCGAGTGCTTCGTCGGTCATTCCACCGCTGGTCAAAAACGATAGCTCGTCTGCCTGGCCCTTCGCCGGATCGGTGCCGGATTCCGATTGGATGATCTCGGCGAGCTGGTTGCGCTGCTGCGGGTTGAGCGGAAATCCGGCGATGTCGAGATGCTCCGAGTAACGCCCGACGAGTTGGTCTTTCTCCTTATCCCGGTCAAACTGCTCCATCTCTTTCATCCGTTCCTCGCCGAGGATCGACTTGAGCCGCTCTTTGCTTTGCGCCTCGTGGCTTTTGATTTTTTCCGCGAGGTCGGTCAGGGCCTTCGCATCCGCCGTGCCGCCGACGAGCGACAGAGCCTCGGAGGCCCCGCCCATTTCTCTGTCGGTGAGCGCGTTCAGCGCAGCATCCATATCAGCGGGAGAAAGCGCCCATTTTTTAAAGAGCGCGCTGTATTCCTTGCGGACACCGGCAAGCTGCTGCGAGCGCATCATCTGCTTCATCTCCGGCGAGTCCATCTGCTTTAGGAAACCGCCGAGTAAACTCGCATTCGCGTCGTCGGCAGGGGCCGCCGGCGCTGCGCCTTCCGCGGATGCCACCGCGACTTTCCCGGCCGCAGCGCGCGCTTCATCGCGCTCCACCGTGAGCCGCGCGATATTCTCATGCAGCGGAGCAAGCCCGGCTTTCGCCTGCGCTACGGCGGCTTGCGCGGAATCGCGAGCGCTGTGCAGCTCCGCGAGTTGCTTTTCTTTCACAACGAGCTTCGCCTGCAATTCGAGCGCCCACCAAGCGAGAGCGATGCTGATGCAAAGGAAAGTATATGTAAGGATGCGGTGCACGACGGGAAAAGCGGAGAAGGCGACGGGTTTTGTCTATTTGGCAGGTAACACAACAAAATGGAAACAAACCGTTTCTGGTGCGACGCCCGCATCAGCGGGTCGAGACGACGTAAGTGCCGGGCACAGAGTCGTGCCATCCCCGCCCATCCTCGCCAAAAAATGAGAACGGCTCAAACGGGATAAACCGGGAGAATGTGCGCCCGAGAATCTGGCCGAACGATGGTGGTTCACCGCGTTCATTGACGACCTTGGTTCCTGTAATCAACTTGCCCAGCGTGCGCCCCGTCATTCCCTCCAAGAGGATGTAATACGCAATCGTGATGAGCAGACCCGAGATGATTTCGTGTTCAACTAGGAAGTTCAGCCCCGGCTCCCATCCACTCGCGCCCGCACCGGCCCCGATGACGATGGCGAATCCAACGGTGCCGAACCGATCGATGACAAAATTAAAGAAGCGCCGCCATTTCCCCGCCGGAATCGGCTGGCCATTCGTGAACGCGACGGTGTTGGGAACCTGGATGAGGGACTCGGGAGCGCGGTATGGATTGTCCTGCATAATTCTTTGGGATTTGCGAAGCATCACCACGCTTTCGTCGCGATGTCAAAGCTCCATCACTTCGTCATCCGCTTTTGTGCTTCGATGAAAGCGGGCTTCATCTGCCAGAGAATTCCCGCCGCCCCGGCAGACGGTTTCTCGTCTTTGAACTCGGGCTCCATGACTATCTCCGGCTCGGACAGCACGCCGTTTTGGAGTCGGGCGGAAATGGTCGCGCCATGGGTCCGCTCCAGCACTCCGGGTCTTGACCTCCAGACCGGCTTAGAAATGAGAAGCGCGTCGCCCTTTTGCTCGAGCGCATAGACATCGCTATAGGACGGGTCGTAAAGATAGTAGCGGAGTCGGTCCTTGAGCAGCGCATACGGGCCGGCATCCAGAGTGGCGACCTTTACGAAGCTAGCGGCATCGGCCCCCAAGACCTCTTTTGCGACCGTGCCGACAAACACACGTGCCGCATCCTTGTAAACGTGGTCGTGCACCAGTTCGAACGACTTCGCATCGACGCGGTCGAGCACGTTTTTCCCGGACCAGACGTGATTGCGATCCGCCGCGTAGGAGCTCTCCTCGCCGAGCGAGCGGAACGAATCCGGGTCCGCGCCCGGAAGCGGGTCCGTACACCACCACACCTGCTTCGCATCCCGATAAAAGCCCTGGCCGATGTGCTTGAATGTCTCGGGATCGGCGCCTGTGATGACGCTGCCCTGGTAGTAAACGCGATTGCGGTCCTTCCAAGTCCAGTGCGCATTGATGACCGTGGCGGTGGCCGGGTCTGCGCCGCCGATAATTCGGTCGGCCTTCCAGACTGTTTTGGCGTCCTTCGCCAGCCCGGAGTCCATGACGGCAAACGTCGCCGGGTCGGCTCCCGCCAGTTCCACGACCCAGAATCGGCCGGGGCTGATCCACTTGAAATACACCTTGTTCTTGTCCTTCGAGTATTCCTCGCTCATCGAGACAAAACTCGGCGCGTCCACATCCTTGCAAAGTGTGAGCGGGTGTCCGACGGCTCTGGAGAACTTCTCGATATCGTGCCGCCCCGCCTTGTCGATGCGCTCGCCCTTGAAAAATACGTAGCGGTCATCGCGAGCATACCCGCTCCCGACGGAGGTGCGTTGGGCGTCGTATCCGGTGAATACGAACGTCAAAAACAAAGCAGCGATATAGCGGAGTCTCATGGTGAAGTGGCTATTTCTTCGGTGCCTCGTTTGGTGGAGCCACATCCGGCTTCTTCATCGTGAAGGTCTTCAGCGCCGCTTCCACGCCGGGGAGAACATCGCCCTCCTTCGCGTCGTCGATCGCGCTGACGACGACGACCGTCTGGCCGCCCTCCGCGATTGCCCACTGGCGCCACGTCGTGCCGGGGCGCGGCGTGGGCACTTTGAAATGAAGCGCGTCATGCGCTCCCACTTTCACGATGCTCATGTCCTTCACCTTCACATCCTTCTTGAAATTCTTCGCAAAAATCATCGCGACACCCTCGCGCATTTTGGCCGGAAGTTGAGGATCGTCGGGCCTGCTCGAATACCCCGCCATCACATAGATATCCATGCCGACGGGCGAGCCGGGAGGCTTGCAAAAAAGGTAGTTCCCCCGCGTCTCGCTCTCCCATCCTTTCGCAAGATCCACCTTGAAAGGCATGGGCATCGCCGGTTGTACAAAGAGCCAATACGCACGCTTCTCATCGTAGCTCCACGAGCATGCCATCTGGCGTGCGATCGCATCGAACAACTCCGCCGACGTGGGCTTGTAGAATTCCGGGAACGGACTGTTCAACTGGACTTTTGCGAGCTCTGGGTCATCGGTGTGAACCACAATATCGTCCACTGCATAAAGGAGACTCGCGAAGCTGTTAAACGACCCCATCACCATCGCGCTACGCCGCCGGTCCAGCAGCGCTTGCCGCTGTTCCAAGGTGAGAGGTTTTAACTTCACCTCTTCGCCTTTTGCCGTGGCAGGTTGCTTTGGCTTTTCGGCAGCAAATGATGGCATCGTGAAGAGTGCCGCAAGGAATAGGAGAGAGCTTGTTTTCATCCCCGAAAGCTCGCAGGCGTTTCGGCGAGGGCAATCCCGAAACGTGATGTGCGCTACTTTTCCACGGGATTGGAATCGGCCTTTAAACGAAGTCTGTCGGGCTCAGCCTGAGCTCGCCCGACGCGCTGCCTTGCCCGACTCCGTGAACGTCGTCGTTGGCGGTAATTTCGTCCGCTATTTCACCGCACCAGCGGCGAGCTCGCAGAACTTGTCGCGGGTTTCTCCGCTCTTCGGGACGAGGACGTTTTGCACCATAAAAACGACGGTCATTTTTTTCTCGGGATCGACCCAGCCGTGCGTGGCGAATGCGCCACCGTGGCCGAATGATGCGGTGCCAAACGCTGCGGTGACTTTCTTTTCGCCGCCATTGGTGAACCAGCCGAGACCGTATTGGATCGGCTTGCCGCCGACGGTGTGGGACTTCGTCATTTCGGCGACTCCCTTGGCGCTCACGATGCGTTTCCCGTCGAGTTCGCCGCCGTTGCGCACCATTTCGTAGAAGCGTGCCATGTCGAGCGCGGTGGAAAACAGGCCGCCGCTCGGCTCGGCTTCGCGCTTGATGTCGGGCTCGTTCGTGAGGAACGCGTTGTGCGCGGGGACGAGCGCGTCGCCTGTGAGTTTGTAGGCGCGTGCGATTCGCAGCCGCTGGGCTGCGTCGGGGGCAAACGTGGTGTCGTCCATTTTCAACGGACCAAGAATGCGCTCCTGAATGAACGCGCCAAATGATTTGCCCGATGCGACTTCGACGCAGCGGCCTGCGATGGTGGTGCCGAAGCTGTATTCAAACTTCTCGCCGGGCTGGAAGTCGAACGGCTCTTTCACCAGATCCTTCGTGTATTGCTCAAGCGGCACATTGCCATCCGTGGGCTTGCGCTCTGGATCGGCGAGGCCGGAAGTGTGCGAGAGAAGGTCGCGCAGCGTCACGGGCCGTGCGAGCGGTTGGCCGTTTGCGAGTTTCACCGAGCCGAGTTCCGGCACCCACTTGGAAGCCGGCTCATCGAGCGACAGTTTGCCTTCGTCCACGAGAATCATCACCGCAGTCGCTGTGACGTTCTTCGTCATCGAAGCGATCCAAAACATCGCATCCGTGCTCATCAGTCGTCCGGTCTCGGTGTTTGCAAAACCAGCAGAGTCAAGATGAACGACCCGTCCGTCCTTCACGACCAGAGTCACCACTCCTGCCGCACGCTTCTCTTTGATGAGCGCCTCCATCGCGGGCTTGATGCCGGCGAGCTTCGCAGGGTCGAGCCCCACTTCCTCCGGCTTCGCGGGAGCGAGCGCAGCCACAGGCTTTGGCGGTTTGGGTGGCTCCGGCGGCTTCGGCGCGGGTGCCGGTGCAGGCGCAGGGGCCGGTGCAGGGGCTGGTGCAGGTTCTTTCCAGCCGCTGTCGATTTTTACACCAGCGAGCACTTTTCCGAGCGCCGCAACTCCGGCATCCGTCACTTTGGTCTCGAAAACATAGAGTCGCTTCAGTCCTTTCAGCCCGTGGAGATTCACCAATCCGGCATCCGTTACGGGCGTGTGAAACAGGTTGAGCGATTGGAGCTTTTCCAGCCCTTTCACATTTACGAGCGCCGCGTCGTCCACGTTGGAGTTTGCGAGATTCAGCTTCACGAGACTCTTCAATCCTGCGATCGCCGCAAACTCCTCCGGCTTTGCCTGCACTCCGCCGAGGTCCAGCTCGACGATCGTCGGGATCTTGCCGACCAGCGCCAGGAGCTCCGCCGGTTTATCCGCACCGCGAATGTTTACGTATTTCCAATTCAGTGCGGTGGCGATGGGTTGCACGAGAACCCCTCGCTTGCTGAGCTCCGCCACGGCGGCCTGCTCATCGGGCGTGGGAGCCGGGCCGGGGTCCGCCTTGTCCTCCGCGAAGACGAGTGATGCCGCAAAGACGAGTGCCGGGAAAATGAACGTTCGTTTCATAGAGCGGTGCTTTTACGAGGCTCCGGCGAATTGCTCAATCAAGATTA
>JAYUSJ010000047.1:0-63170 GCA_043755735.1 Verrucomicrobiaceae bacterium
CGCCTCTACCAGTTGACTGGTCTGGAGCGCGAAGCGATCAAGACGGAATACGATGCGCTCATCGAGACGATCAAAGACCTGCTCGACATCCTCGCGAAAGAATCGCGCGTCATGGCGATCATCAAGAAGGAACTCGGCGTCATCAAAGACAAATACGGCAACCCGCGCAAAACGCAGATCGTGCCGGATGAAGGCGAGATCAACATCGAGGATCTCATTGCGAACGAAGGCTGCATCATCACCATCACGCACGCCGGCTTTATCAAACGCACCGCAGTCTCCGCCTACCGCGCACAGCGTCGCGGCGGAAAAGGCGTAAAAGGAATGGTCACCCGCGATGGCGCGACCGAGGAGGATGACGACGATTTCGTCGAGCATCTCTTCACCGCCACCACGCACGATTACCTCGTCTTTTTCACAAAGAGCGGGCGCTGCTACGTGGAGCGTGTGTACGAAATTCAGGAAGGCTCGCGCGCCAGCAAAGGACGCAGCATCGCGAATCTTCTGGAGCTCCGCGCCGATGAAAAAATCGCCGCGACCATCCGCATTCAAGGCCAGAAGACCGACGAGGAAACGTGGTCGCCAAATCTGTTCATCTGTTTTGCGACGCAAACCGGCATCGTGAAAAAGACGAACCTCAGCGAGTTCAAAAACATCCGCAAAGGCGGCATCATCGCGATCAACATCGAAAAGGACGACGTCCTCATCGACTGCAAGCTCACGAACGGAACGAACGAAATGATTCTCATCACGAAGGAAGGCATGAGCATTCGCTTCAACGAAGAAGAGATGCGCGACCAGGGCCGCAACAGCATCGGCGTGTGGGGCATCCGTCCGGATCAGGGCGACATCGTCGTCGCGGCTGCAATCGTGGACAACGAATGCACGCTCCTCGTCGCCGGCGCCAACGGCATCGGCAAGCGCACACCGTTCGAAGATTACCGCGTCCAGTCGCGCGGCGGAAAAGGTATCATCACGATGAAGACCGGCGACAAAACCGGCATCGTCGTTGGAGCACTCACTGTCCGGGAGACCGACGAGCTCATGCTCATCACCAACAAAGGCCAGATGGTCCGCACCCGCGTCAAAGAAATCCGTGAAACTGGACGCAACACGATGGGCGTGAAACTGATCGACCTCAAAGGCGCAGAGAAACTCTCCAGCATCGCACCCGTCGTCGCGGATGTGGAAGATGATGGCGATGTGACGATAGTTTCCGCCGATTAAAAATGATTCCGATCACCGACCTCAATCAACGTCCACCGCGCGGTCCGAAAACCCGCCTAGGCGGCTACGCGCTTCTGCCGCGGATGCTGGATAAATGCCGCGCAGAATTGAACGGCACCGCGAGCACCTTCCACTACGCATGTCCGAACGACCAGCGCGTCCTGAAGTTTATGGGAGTCGATCCCGTCGCGCTGAAAGCCGAGGTCGCGAAAGGCCTTGGCGACGGCGACGTGCTGAAATGGATTCAGGCAAACCAGACGAGCAAACTCACGCCTGCCGAGATTGAAGCGTGGAGCGAAGCGAGCGACAAGCGAAAGCCGGACGCCGGCGACCGCGAGTTCTTCAACCAATACCTCGCCGAATGCGGACCAAACCGCACCGACATCCATTTCTGGAGCGACCTGCTCGACCTCGACGACTACGTCACTTACGGCGGAAAGGCATAGTGCCGATGAATAGCCGCCGTCCAAATCCATGAGTGCGGCACCGCCGGCGCCAACCGTTCCAAGTCGGATCGCCGAGATCTCGCGACGTTCCGGGCGGCTCGCAGTGCGTGGATGGCGGCGATTACTCGGTCGCCCGCGCGACTCGGAGGCGAAGAGCTTTCTTCCACTTCTCGTTCAGGTGCTGGCCGGCTTTTCAAAACACGACGGACAAGTCTTGGAGACCGAGGTGGACTCGGCTCTGGGCTTCCTCCGCAACGACTATCCGGAGACGGTATATTCGGAATTGACCCGGCAGTTTCGCGAAGCGCTCGGGCAAAACCAGGATCTTTCCGCGATGGCGGAACGGCTCGCCAAGGAGCTCCAACCGGAGCGCAAAGTCATGCTCGGGATCCAGCTCTACGATATCATTGCGCGGGCTGGCAAACAGCAGGCGCAAATGGATGCTTTCCAGACGTTCACCGAGAAACTCGGAACCGCCGCTGAAACGCAGCACATCGTCCATCAACTCAATCTCTCGGGTTCCGGCAGCGCAGCACCTGCGGTGTCGGCTGATTCTCCGCTGGAGATTCTGAGTTTTGGCCGGGATGCAAATGCAGATGTGATGCTGAAAGGGCTGCACGACAACGATCGCCTGCTCGCGTTTCGATACCACAATCTTCTTCTCCTAAAGAACAACAGTCGCAATCCCGTTTTCGTGCGCGGACGACCGCTCGCACCGGGATCCTTCTGCCGGATTTACGCCGGGCAGCGAGTGATTCTCGACGAGCAGGTGCTTACATTTCAGGATCTCTCCTACTACTTCAACGCAAAGAAGAATATCGCCGTCACGCAGGTCTATCTCGAGCTGAACGACAACGACGAAGTCCAGGTCGCCCGCGCCCGCAGCAGGGACAGTATTCTGGAAGTCCGATTCGGGCTGAAAGTCCAGGTGCGTGCGTTGAAAAACATGGACGCATTGTTCAACAACGTAGCTCTCCGCCAGGGCACATTGCTGAACGGAAATCTCGAAGACCGGATCGTCTTTCACAATGACGCGGAACTCGTCCTCTCTGACCTCCGGCGTCGCGCCCGCGCGCTCGGCGGGCGATTCCAACTTAAGAGTTACAAGAGCGTCTATCACGTCTCGAATCAAACACAGCGTCTTGAAGTCGATGACATCCTCCTCTCACCCGGCACGTCCGGCGCGGTGCTTCTGAAGATTCTCTGCGACTACGAAAACCGGGTCGGCCAACTGGAGGTCATCGAAGCCGACCGCGATATCACAGTCGGCGATCGGACCGTTCCCGTTGGTGGTTCCTGTGATCTCAAAGACGGCGACATCATCCGAATCGATGCCGGCCAAGGGCTGCGATGCGATTTCAGCGAACGTATCATTGAGGAGGAACGAAATATCGTTTCCACCGTCGAGTTGCGCGACCTCACATGCCATTTTGGTGATAAAACGAAAGCGCTCGACGGTATCACGTTTAACCTGAATCGCGGCGACATCGTCTGCGTGATGGGTGGCAGCGGCTCGGGAAAAAGCACGCTCCTTCGCGCAATCGCCGGACGCCTTCCTCCATCGAACGGGCAGGTTTTGCTCAACGGGCAGTCGCTTTACACGAACCTCGACGACTTTAAACGCTTCATCGCATACATCCCGCAGGACGATGCTTTCGATGATCACCTCACGGTTGAGGAGAACCTGCGCTACGCAGCCAGCATCCGCTCGCCACACCTCAGCCTGCGAGATCGGGAACGCCGGGTGGACAGCCGCCTCGTTGAACTCGGGCTCGCCGAGCGCCGCGATATCATCGTCGGCTCCCCGGAAAAAAAGACACTCTCCGGCGGTGAGCGCAAACGGCTGAATATAGGCCTGGACATGATCTCCAGCGCCGACATTTTTCTTTTCGACGAACCCACCAGCGGCCTCAGTTCGAAGGATAGCGAGCACGTCATCGAGATCATCCGGAGCCTGGCTCACAACAAAATTGTCCTCGTCGTTATCCATCAGCCCAGCCAGCGGCTGTTCCAGATGTTTAACAAAGCGGTGCTTTTGGATCGCGGTGGAAAAATGGTCTTCCACGGAAGCCCGTCGCAAATGCTGGATTACTTCAGCGAAGCGGCGGTGCAGGAAAAAGGTGTGTCGCCGGAGATTGTCGCTGCGGAAGCTCGCCGCCCGGAATTTGCGTTCGATATCATCGAGACCCCGCTGCACGACCTCAGCGGCGACGAAATTCTAGAGGAAGCCAGCAATGGCCAGCTCATCCCCGCACGCCGCTTTTCGCCGGACTTCTGGCGCGACCGATACGAGACCCATCGGCTCTATCAGGACATGCGGCAGATTTCGCTCAGGCAGCTATCCGCCAGCACACCGCCCACCCAGACCGAACCCGCAAAAAAACCCGCAGCTCCACCACTGACAAAATTTCGCGCCCGCGAAGAGTGGCTGCAATTCACCACGTTGCTGCGCCGTGCATTCCTCTCGAAACTCCGTAACGTGGCCAGCCTCTTCGTCACGCTGCTCGCTCCGCCGGTGCTGGCATTCATCGTCGGATGGGCGCTGTACTTTACGGACAAAAAAGACGTCCCCGATGGCGGCTACGTATTCTCCCACGCCTTCCACATTCCCACGTATATTTTCATCTCACTGCTCGTCGCGCTATTTCTCGCGCTGATGAACAGTGTCGAGGACATCATTCGCGATCGCATCATTCTCCAGCGCGAGCGCAATCTAAACGTCAGTATCGGCTACTACGTCCTCGCGAAGTTTCTTACGCTGTGTGTGTTTTCCGCGATTCAGTGCGCGCTCTTCGTCTTTGTCGGAAACTGGATTCTCGAAGTGCGCGGAATGTTCAGCATCTACTTTCTGTGGACGTTCCTCACCGCAGTCAGCGGTATTTCACTCGGCCTGCTGGTCTCGGCGGTCGTGCCGAACTCCAAGACCGCCGCGATGCTCGTGCCGCTCATCCTCATTCCACAGCTCATCTTCGGCGGTGCGCTCATCAAGTATGAGGAAATGAATCGCGACCCGGATTTGCTGTATTCGTTCAACCGAATCTTCAATGGGAAGAAATCCCCAGACGATGCGGAGACGGAAAAAAAGCTCCGGGTTCCGTTCATCAGCCGGCTCGTCGCCACGCACTACAGCTACGAGTCGCTCGTGGTCGCCCAGGCCAAGCTCAATCCCCTCACCGTCCGGCAGACCAAGCTGGATGAAATGATTCGAGCCCTCGCGAAGCAGCCCGACATGACGGCCGCACAGAACGACCGTCTCTCTGACCTGAAAGAAACACTCGCGCAGCTCTCCGGACTCGAAGCCGGCTCCGGGCGGGAAATCGACCGCAGGCTTGGACGGATCGACGAAATTATTGGCGGCAGCACGCCGTCGCTTCGCGACTTCCGCACGAAAGTGTCGAACGTCAGCGCCGACCAACTTTACAACAACACGAAGATTAACGACCTCGTCTCCAAAGCCGAAAGCGAACAAAACGACTATCGTCGCGCCTACCGTCTCAATGTCTTCTTCAGCCCTGAAAAGCACCATCTGTATTGGTTTGCCGCCAAAGACCTCGGATGGTCAACGAGCGTATATGTTCGGAACGCGCTGATCCTTTTGGGCACGTCCGGAGTGATGCTCCTCCTCCTTGCCATCGTCCTGCGCCGTCAACTGAATCAAACAGCCACATAAGTGCCCCCAATGCTAAGCGGGGCACGTTCTTTTCTCGCCGAACTAACATCCACCACTACTTTGTTTCATCATGAAGCGTTCATTCTTTCTCATCCTCATCGCTGTGATTCTCGCTGGCTGCGGGCAAAAGACCACGAGCGGTCCCGCCCCACTTCGCGTGGGCATGGAGCTTGGCACTCCTCCATTTGAGATGGCGGATTCCACGGGCAAGCCGGATGGCGTATCCGTGCGACTCGCCGAGGCGCTCGCTCTGAAACTCGGGCGTCCGCTACAGATCGAGGTCATGGCATTCGAGGGACTCGAAACCGCGCTGAAGACCGGCAAAATCGACATCATCCTGTCCTCCATGACAGACACGCCGAAACGCCGCGAGTCCATCGATTTTACCGATGCCTACTGCAAGATTGGGCTGGCGCTCCTCATTCCGAAAGACTCCACCATTTCCGATGCCGCCGAGCTCAACTCCGCCGGCAGGAAGATCGTTGTGCGACTCGGAACGACGGCGGTCGATTTGGTGAAAACGAAGCTTCCTCTCGCGGAAGTCGTGCAACTCGATCAAAACGCAGCCTGCCTGCTGGAAGTCACGCAGCGCAAAGCCGACGCGTTCATCTACGATCAGCTTTCCATCCTCAAAATGCAGGCATCGCAGCCCGACACCACGCGGGCTTTGCTGCGCCCGCTTCAAAGCGAATCGTGGGCGATGGCGCTCACGAAAGGGAACGCTGCGCTACGGGATCAAATCAACGGCTTCCTCCGCGAGTTCCGTGCTTCCGGAGGTTTCGACCGACTCGCCACCCAATACCTCCGCGACGAAAAGGCGGCGCTTGCCGCGCAAGGCGTGCCATTCATTTTTGAATGACAGCTTCCCCGCGGCGAACGATTTTTCTCAGCGCGCTCGTCCTCGTAGCGCTGTCATTCATTTGCTGGCACATCCTCGCATCGCTCCGATATTCGTGGAACTGGGTCGCCATTTGGGATCAGCGAGAAATCATGCTCCGCGGCTGGATGCTCACCATCGGCATCTCCGCAGCCGCGCTTTTTGGAACAATCCTTTTCGGTCTTCTGCTCGCGGCGGGCCAGCAGGCCCATGAACCCGTCACTCGAACGGTCTGCCGGGCATACGTGGAACTCATACGCGGGACACCGCTGCTCACGCAACTGTTGCTCGGATACTACGTCATTGGTGCGGCATTTCAGCTCAATGACAAAGTGCTCGCAGGCATCCTGCTTCTGGTCTCATTCGAGTCCGCATACATGGCGGAGATTCTCCGAGGAGGCGTCGCCAGTATTGAGAAATCGCAGTGGGATGCGGCAACCGCGCTCGGACTCAATCGTTCGCAGACGTGGCGCTTCATCATCCTCCCGCAAGCGCTGCGGCGTGTGTTGCCCGGCGTGGCGGGACAGAGCGCGAGCCTCGTGAAAGACTCCAGCCTGCTCAGCGTCATCGCGGTCGCAGAATTCGCGCAGCAGACCAAACTCGCGGCCAGCGCCACGAGTTCGCCACTGGAAGGCTACATCCCGATGGCGATAGGCTATCTCGCACTCACGCTGCCACTCAGCTACATTGCCCGCAGGTGGGAAAAGAAATGGAGGACAACGTGAAGCTCCAAATCGAGGACCTCACGCAGACTTACGGTAATCAGCGAGCGCTCGATGGGCTCTCGCTTACCATCGAACAGAACATCCGTTGTCTCGCGCTGATCGGTCCGTCCGGCGGTGGAAAATCCACACTGCTCCGACATATCGGCGCGCTCGAAGTCCCCGCATCCGGCACGATCGGCGTGAACTCGAAAACGCTCCCGCGCGACGAGCCTGCGCTCCGGGCAATCCGCCGCAAGAACGGCTTCCTTTTTCAAAGCTACAACCTTTTCCCCCACCTCACCGCGATGGAGAACATTACGCTCCCGCTCGTCCAGGTCCACGGACAAACGCCTGCAGCCGCACGAGCGCTCGCGGAGGATCAACTTCAACGCTTTGGCCTTCACACACATGCAGAGAAGCGCCCGGTTCAACTCAGTGGCGGACAGCAACAACGCGTCGCACTCATTCGCGCCATCGTAGCAAAACCAGAACTGCTCTTTCTGGATGAACCGACCGCAGCCCTCGACCCTGAAATGACCGTGGAGGTCCTCGAACTAATCCGGGAACTGATCCGCGCCGGGCAGGAGGTCGTCCTTTGCACCCACGAAATGGGCTTCGCGCGTGCCGTGGCCGACAGCGTCGCATTCGTCGCGGAGGGAAGAGTGCTGGAATCCGCCGCGCCTCAGTCCATATTCGACGCGCCGAAGCACGAGACAGTCAGGCGGTTTTTGAGCCGAGTTTTGGAATTTCGATAGTTCGGAGAAATATTCCTTGTCCCTAAATGACCAATGTCTTTAGAAAGGCCGCTCACAACTACCTATCTAATGGACAATCCCTACCAAGCGCCTCGCGGCGAAATCCTCACACCCACCGGCGGCCCGAATCCGCTGACGTGGAAACAAATTCTATTCTCATTCCAAGGACGGATTCCCCGCCGTCAATATTGGGGAGGTTCTTTGGTGATCCTCCTCATCGCCGCAGTTCCGTTCGGTATAATCATGGCGCTCGCAGAATCCGAAAGCGCTGCATCCCAAATCGTGGTCGCGACACTCGGAATCGCTCTGGCGGTGTTCTACTTTTGGTCGATTTTCGCCGTCACCACAAAACGCTGGCACGATCGCGACAAGAGCGGATGGTGGTTCCTCATTGCTTTCCTCCCGATTATCGGAGGCATATGGGCGTTCGTCGAAAACGGCTGCCTGCGCGGCACCGAAGGCCCGAACCGCTACGGCGACGATCCGACGTAGCCGTCAGTTTGCCGTAAGAAACCGGCCCTCCGCGGGGCATCTTGTGCGAAGGCGGACATACCGGTTTCATGGACGTTTTATCCGGAACGCAGCGATTAACTGTTCGGAAGGAGCGTGTTCAAAACAAAAGGACTCCGAGCAATGGTGGCCCTCGGCGGTCATTTGGCCATGAGTTCCCGGTGTCGCCACCCGATCCTTGGCTCCAAGTTTCAATCGCCGGTCCTTACCGACCCGGGAGCGAGCGCCAGATCGGCCCTTGAATCAGAGCGTCAAAAGCCACAACTTGATACGCGAGGACGATGAACCAATAGACGGCTTGGTAGGACACTTTCGAGCATTTGTGGCGAAACTTGCGCTGCGCTAGATAGGCCCCAGGCCATCCGCCGAGCAGTTCGAGGAGGTGCAAGTGAACTTCCGCAACACGCCAACCTTTTGCTACCGCCCGTTTCTTGTCATGGACGTAAGCGAGAAAAGTCACGCTCGATAGGGCGACTGCGTAGACGCCAGCCTTCCGCAAATCGACATCCAAAAGGACCAGGGCAATGATGGGCATCACGAGCGGAATTCCAACAATGAGGAAGTTCCAATACGACAACGCTCCCCCATCATTCACATGGACTGCATTCCTTGCACACGTCCTGCCGTGGGCGTCTTTCCCAATATCGAAATGCACTTGATCCCCGACTTCGGGAGTCTTGTGGCGGCGGGAAAAATCCCGGCGATGAAGAAATACGCGTTGCCCCTTGTGGCGGAGAAACCCGAATCCTCGTTCCGAGGACCATTCTTCGATTCGAGCGGTAAGGGGTTTACCCATCGGCGGCGCGGACGGGAGTTTTTCGCGCCGAAAGCATCAGCGCTTCTTCTTTTTCTTGTCGTCGTCGTTTGAGCGAATGCCCTGTTCGTATTTGTAATTTGCGACGGCCTGGCGTTGCTTGTACTCCGCAACTTTCTGCTGATACTCCCACTGCTTCTTTTGCTCGTTCAAATTGGCTTTGTACTTCGCACGATCGAGTTCCGCCTGATTGGATGCAACCTTCTGCTGATACTGATACTGCTTTTTTTCCTGCTCGTAATTGTAGCGCGCCTGGCGCTCCTTCCACTCGTTCTGTTGCTTCGCGGTTTCGAGTTTCTGCTTGTTCTTGGCGTAGTTGTACTTCGCCTCGGCTTCCTTCTGATTCTGCTCTGACTTCCAGCGTGCGATGGCCTGCCGATTGCGGTTATACTGCTCGTCCGAGATGTAAACGCGGTCCCGCCCGGAACTGTAGTAGTAGCGATCACTGTCGCGGTCATGATGGCAGGCGCGACCGTCGATATAAATGACTTCCTGTGCGTAACGCGATCCACCGTAGCCGTAGCCGTAATTACCGTAGCTGTATGGACCGTAGTCGTCCACATACGCGCTTCGGTAGGCAGGGCGCCCATAGACGGCACCATAGCCGCCCTCGGCCACGCAGCCAGTCATGATGGTTGTTGCGATTGCAGCGATGGAAAGTGCCAGGATTTTGTTCATTTCTTGTTGGTGTTCGAGGTTTCAGACTCGCCTCAGTTCGTGATTATTCAAAACCTTTTTCTGACGCAGACGCAAAAAGTCTCTCGAAACGCGGCTCTTACTTCGCACCTCTCTCCCTCGCTCTCCTGAGACAAGGCAAAAGCAAAAGAATAAAGTCAGAACTGGTGCCGGGCAGACTTTCTGCGCCCCCCTCGTTTTAGGAGCCGTAGCTGCTTTCCACGCGCTTCGCTACGTCGAGATATCCGTAATCGACTTCGTAAATCTGCTTCAGGCAGTCGAGATACTCGTCTTTCTTGGCGAGCTTCTCGTAAACCAAGGCGAGCTTGTAGAGCATTTCTTTTTTGGTCGGATCCATCACGAGCATTTCGCTGATACCGCCCTTAAACGTGGAGACGGCGAGGTCATACATCGCTTTTTCCACAAAGCACTGGGCAAGGAAATTTGTCGCCTTCAGCCGGACGTTTGGGTTTTGCTTCGCGCGCTGGAGCTCGGGAATCGCCTCCGTGAAACGCCCTGCCCGCATGAGTACGTCGCCGTATTCGAAACGCAGGGCAAGATCAGTCGGGTTATCATCCACCCGCTTCTTGGCGACTTCGAGAAGGGTCGTGGCGCGCTCCATTTTCAAGCTATTCAGCTCGTCCACGTAAGGCAGCACTTCCGGATGGGTCTTGTCCTCCACTCCGGCGAGCCATTCCTCCAAGGCTTCCACCCGGCGGTCCGTCTTCTTCATTTTGAGATCGTTAAATTTCCGCTGAATGTTCGGGTCGCTGTTGTTGAGAATCGTATTGCTGTGCCCGTAGTACCAGATGGCACTGTCGAGGTGGGATTCCGTTTCCTCGGGAGTCTGATTCTCCGCGATGGACACTTCATAAAGCTGCTCGTAGAGCGAAGCCATACGCTTCGAGTTATCGACGTGTTCCTGATTGGCTTCCCACTCCGGATAAAGATCGGCGATCTGACTCGAGATTTGCTCCACCGTGCGGACAATCTTGCCCTTGTCTTCGAGCTTCTTGGTCTCGCCCTGGTCCTTGATCAAGTCGCGGAAGCTTTTTGTTCCGCCAGTGCCGGCGCTTTCTTCCCAGCCACCTTTTTTCATCGTAGCCGAGGCCGACGAGTCCTTGCCCTTCTTCTGGGCTTCCAAGTCCTTCGGGTTGACCTGAAGGATGCGATTGCAAATGGCGACGGCTTTGTCGCTTTCCCCGAGGGAAATGTAGTGGTCCGCGAGTTGGTGCATCACCTTCGTGTCCTGAATGTTCGCTCCCACGAGCGTCTCCAATGCGAACGATGCGGTCTCAGGCATATCAGCCTTTTTCGCAGCCTCAAAAAGGAGCTGGTTTCCGGCGACACTCTTGGGATCCGTCGCAAGCGTCTTCTCGGCAATCTCGATTGCGGCGATCGGGTCTTTTTTCAAGGTGCTGGACGCGGTGAGACCAAGCGTGGTGCCTGCGAGAGAAAGCCCCGATTTTTTACCCTGCGTCGCGGCGAGCGCCGCTGCGCGTACGAGCTTTCGCCCGTCCAAGAAATTCGGCTGCTCTTTCAGCACGCTCTGCATGAGCTGAATGACGTATCCGTGGTTGCCAATCTCGTTCGCCTGACGCGCCTTCTGGTAGAGAGCGCGCTGTCCGGGTGTAAGCTGATTTTCTGAAGTTAATGCCATATAATGCGGGAATCAGGATTCGTAGCATCCATCTTTCTTTCTGACAATGGCTCTAACAGGTTTTTCTCGAACTTTACGCAGAATCCAGAGACGAAACGCGGGAATCCACTCCCGTCGAACTACGGACGCGTGTCAAAAATCCACTCGTTCGCATTCAGCCAGTCCACCGTGCGTTCGACGCCCTGCTGGATTGTAAGCTGCGGTCGCCAACCCGTCGCGAGAATCCGCGCGGTATCGAGAAAGATGAACGGATTATCGCCAACCCATCCACGCTGTCCGCCCGTGAAATCGAGCCGCGGAGAGACACCCATCCGGGCGCAAATCCAGCCGATCGAATCCGTCACCGCACAGTATTCCGAGGTGCCGAGATTGAAAGTCGCCACGCGCTGACGACTCTTCGCCGCAAGGCCTCCCTCCACGGTGTGAAGGAGCGCCGATACGCAGTCGCCAACATGCAGATAGCTTTTCCTTTGGGTGCCATCGCCGAGGACGCGGAGTCGGTCCGGATGCTCACGGAGTTGCTTGTAAAAATCGAACACGTGTCCGTGTGTGTAACGCTCGCCGAGGATCGAAACGAAACGGAAAATCGTCCCCTCAAAACCGTAGCCCTCGCAATAAGCCTGAATCAGCCCCTCACACGCAACTTTTGACGCAGCGTAAAGCGACGTCTGGATCGGAAACGGCGCGTCCTCCGGCGTGGGAGTGACCTCGGCCTCGCCGTAAACCGATCCGGTCGATGAAAATGCGATGCGCTTGATTCCGTTCGCCCGCATCGCCTCAAGAACATTGAAAGTGGCGATCGTATTCTGTTGAAGGTCGCGCTCCGGATGGTTCAGGCCGAAGCGAACATCCGCATTTGCGGCGAGGTGGAAAACGGTATCGCAACCCGCCATCGCCCCGGTCAGCGCGGGCGCATCAAGATTGTCCCCGCGGACGAGCGTGAAGGACGGACGCAACAGAGCCTTTGCAATGAAAGCCTCCTGCCCCGTGCAAAAATTGTCCCACCCGACAACCTGCTTCCCCTCCGCGAGGAGCCTGTCTGCAAGATTGCTCCCGATAAATCCGGCTGCTCCGGTAATGAAAACGCGTGTCATAATTCGAAAGCTACGAGGTTCGATCGGAACGGCCCAATTCCCAAGCCTGAATACGCCGTCCGGGCCTCACGCCCTTTTGGAAACATCCCGCGAAGCTCCGTCGGCGATACGTGTTTGAGGTTTTCTTCGTGGCTCCAATGATGCCAGCGCGTCTTCGCCATCAACTGGCGGAAAAGGGGCGCCGGCAGCCAGTGGACGAGTGGTAAAGCAGTATGGTGCTCGATCGGAAAAAGGCGGTTGGGCACGGCAATAAATACGCGACGTCCGACACGGCACAGTTCATGGATAAAGGCCTCTTGATTCCGGGCGCATCCGACGTGCTCAAGGACAGCGTTTGAATACGCGATATCAAATTCACCGTCGCGAAACGGAAGCGGCTTGCCGACCTCGATGCGCTGGTGGCGTATGCCTGGATACGCCGCGACAATGCCGTGACCGTCGCCGAGGCTCGCACAAACGATCTGTCCGCGGTGCGGATGCTTTTGCTCAAGCATGTTGCTCTCCAACGTGATTTCATCCGAGACGCCGACATCCAGGATGGTGGTCGAGGCGGTGGGGCGCATCACATTTTCAAAAAGCCGGTGGTTCGCCTCGCGCGCCCGCCCCGAGAGGTTCTGGAGGAACGAGCTCTTCCCAGCATGTGCGTAATAGATCTCGTCGCCTTGAGCCTGACTCATACGCAGACGGTGCTTGAAACCAGCGCAACCTCCCCGTCCGTCCGGACCCGTGTGCGCTCTGTTTCTCCAAGTGGATCGATCTTCGAGAAGCGGAGCTTGATGCAAATCTTCAGCCATGAAATCGGATCGCGGAACATGGTCACTTTCTTGCCCTGCTTGAACGACCGCGAGCGATAATTCACCGGGATCTCGATTGGCATGTAGCCCTTCTGAACCAGCCGGATCAGCAGCTCGTAGTCGAAGTCAAACCGATTGCACGCGAACCGCAGCCCGTGAAGACAATCGCGACGAAAGACCTTATACATGGTGAACGGATCCTTCAATTTCAGTCCAAAAAGAACGTTCACGAGCGTGGTGAAAAACCAGTGTCCGAAATTCAGGATTCCGCTCAAGCCCGCCTGGCCGGAGAACTGCCGCATCTTCCACACACTGCCGCTGTGTCGCGATCCGAGCACCAATGCCTGACGCCCCTCAATCAAGGGCTCCAGCAGCGTATCGTAGTCTTCGAGGTCATACTCGCGATCCGCATCCTGGATGAGGATGAAATCACCCGTGGCCGATGCAAGGCCGGTTCGCACCGCATGGCCTTTTCCGCGAGGACGATCTTCGAGGATGAGCTTCACTCTCGGATGATCCTTATATCGAAGCGCCAGTTCGCGAGTGCCGTCGGTCGAGTTGCTCTCCACGAGGACGATTTCGATATCGAGTCCGGCGACTTGCTTCGCGAGAACGGCTTCAAATGTGTCCACAAAAGTTCCCGCTTCGTTGAAAGCCGGCAAAATGACGGACAGCGTCCGTTTGCTTTTCGCGGGGGTCGCCCGCGCAAATGCAATCATGTCACTGCCTTCCACCGGGCGTTTCATTTCCCGGAGCGGACCGACTGCAATACGGTCGGCAAACCGGACCAGCGAAGGCCGCCATCCGCGCCGCCCCGACGAGTAGTTGGCCATCTGCTCAATGTTCAGCAGGCGCTGACTCCGGCACACGATCACGTCATTAAAGTTCGCGAAAAAAAGTGCGGTCTCCAGTGCCCGACGATTGAAAACGGTCGTTTGGAGTGTTTTGAAAGCAGGCCAATCCTCGCACAGGATGCGCGCAGGCAGTGAATCCATGTCGGGCGTAATCACCCCGATAATAGCACCGCTCGAAAGCTCTGCGTGCGCAGCACGCAGCGTAGCGAGCGGGTCCGAGACACGACCCAATGTGTGCCAGAAGACACACACATCATACACGCCGCGCGGCACAGTTCCGCCGGCAAGTTCCGACGGGGTGACCACATTCACCCGATATCCCGCAGCGGATGATTCTTCGTGAAACCCGCTTCCCGCTTCGCAAACCGCAAGCATCGTTCCGCCATGCTCCCCGCGATAGCGCAGAAGCTGCGACAGAAAATACTGCGCTTTTTCCCGCATCACGCCCGGAGGCTCGCCGGTTCCGTACGTGCCGGTGGCTTCTCCAGGGTTCAGGAAGATGAGATTGCAGTCGGTGCACTCCACGTAGCGACGCTCCGCTCGATAAAATGCGTAGCGCTGACGCTTGCTTGCGCAGAGCGGGCATTGGCGGAGCATTGTCCCGGTCTGCGTGGTTGGTTGGGCTAGTTGCATGCGATTACGCGATTTGATTTAGCACCGACTGTGCCAATACCGCCCGTCATTCCGAAGAAGACTTGCTGGCGATCGCCACCATCTGCCAGCCGAAGGGCGAGTCCGTCAGGTTCAGGTGAAAGAGAATGCCAAACGCCTTCATCGCGAGATCCGCCGCAAGTGAGCGTGAACCCGCCCCGACTTCACCCGCCAGCTTCTCCCCGCGGGAAATGACGACGCCCCGGTAGAGATTGAAAAACGGGAATCCCGCCCGCAAAACCCGATGCACCGTAAAACCGCCACGCTCCAGAACGCCGGTGAGGCTGCGTTTCGTGAAATGCTGCCGGTGGCCGATATGCTTGTCAAAAGCGGACATTGGACCGCCCGGAACCGTCACGATCAAACGGGCATCGGGCGCAAGATACGGTCGCGATGCGCGGAGCAGCGCAGCCGGATCATCGACATGCTCCAGCACCTCGCTGCAAACCGCATCCGTGGCCCAGCCTCGAAAACGCTCGATTTCCGGCGGAGGCGAAAACAAATCAGCCACCAGGAAAGTCGCGTCAGGAACTTTGCGACGTGAAATCTCCACCCCGCTCGCGCTCAATTCCGCGCCAAGAAACTCCGCCTTCGGAAACTGGGGGCGCAGTTTTGCCAGCATATCCCCCTGCCCGCTTCCAATATCAAAAAGCCGCTTCGGCCCGTCGCCATGCCCGAGAAGTCTCGCGATGATATGATGGCGCATTGCCTGCGCGGGATTCGAGCTCGCAGAGTCTGCGTAGCGGTCCCAGTGCTTGTCCCAGTTATCGTCGTGGATTTGGCTCATACGTTGGTTGCTGCGGCGAAAAGATTCAGGCCGAATTTATGGTAATGGAGGTGCAGTTTGCTTGGAAGAAATCCCGCGCGCACCAGCAACGGCCAGAGGTCGCGTTTATCGTAGTACATCTTGTGATCGTCCATCTCGGTCTTGGGACTAAGACCCAGACGAAACGCGGAAAACTCCAGGAACCATTTCCCCCGCCACGTCGGGACATTGATCAACAGAACCCCGCCCGGCTTCAGAAGCTTTCGCGCCTCAATCAGCGCGGCAGCGGGCTCGTGCAGATGCTCCAGAACAGAAATGAGAAGCACTACATCGAAGCCCGCCTTCGCAAGACGCGGAAGCGTTTCCTCGATGGGCCCTTCGTGACACTCAAAACCAGTGAGCGCTTTCACCTCCGGCGCTATCGTGAAATCGACTGCCACCGCGCTATCGAGCCGATCGCGAAGCGCCACCAGTTGAGTGGCGCGAAAGCCGCAGCCGAGTTCGACGGCCCGCAGTCGCTCCCGATCGGGCAGCCATTTCCGAATCGCGCGTTGCGAGAGCCAGACGCCGAAACGATCCACCAGACTCACGCCGTGCTGACCGTAGCTGATATCGGAACGCTCGCTGCTCATGACTGCCTCCTCGCCACGCGCTGCACCATTTCAGAGAGCAGGGTAAAGCCAAACGTCTGAAACCCGAGAATGATGAGCAGCAATCCGAAAATCGCCCCGTGCGAAAAATCCGTCAGTGCCAATCCCTGCCGCACATACCGCACAAGCAAAGGCACCAGCAAGCCCACACCCGCGACCCCCAGAATCCCCGAAACAATCATCCCGCGATCATAGGAAATAAGCCGCAGCAAACGATCCACGCAGCCCATCCGAAGTCCGTGCATGATTCGGGCGAGTACGGCAATCTGGACCGAACTGTACCCAAGCGTGGCGCAGGTCATCGCGAGGAGCATCCAATGCAGATCGAACCCGATTCCCGCCAGCCGAAACGGACCGCACGAAAGCGCCGTCGCGAGAACCATCCCGCAGACTGCCAGAATGGTGCCGGGCTTCATGAGAAATGAATCCGGAGTGTAAACGAGCATGACTTTCAAATTCAGCCAGCCTGCGATCCACGGCGACAGCCAACCCATGCGCCGGTGATGGCTAAACCTGCCCTCTCGGTCTTTGTAAAATTTCACCGGCACCTCCTCAGTGCGCAGACCAAGACGCGCCGCCTTCAGCACCATCTCGCTCGCATACTCCCACGATTGTGAGCGAAGATTGATTTTCTCCAGCGCGGACTTCGTGAGACCGCGCATCCCGCAGTGAATGTCGGAGTAGTGACTGCCGTAAATGCGGTTCAATATCCAGGTCGTGAGCGGCGTTCCGAAATAGCGGTGCAACCCCGGCATGGCCCCGGCCTCGATACTCCCGCGAAACCGGCTGCCCATGACAAACTCAGCCCCGGCCCGGAACTTCTCCACGAACGGAATGAGCTCGCGAAAATCATACGTGAGATCCGCATCACCCATCACGATCCATTGCCCACGGATGAATGGAATCGCATCAATATATGCGCGACCAAGTCCGCGCTTCGGAACGCGGAGAACTTCCGCACCGTGCTCCATCGCGATTCCCGGCGTCTCGTCGGTCGAGCTATCCACGATCAGGATTTGTGCAGTCACTCCCGCTGCCGCGATCCCCGCTTTGCACCACTCGACGAACTCGCCGACCGTGATGCTCTCGTTCAGCGCGGGCACCACGATGCTCAGTTCCACCGGCACGATTGCAGTCCCGTCCGGAACGAGATGCTCAACATGAACCGGGGCTTCACGCATGGGAAAGCTCCTCGAACATCGAGGCCATCGCGTCGCGCACGGCGGCGGCCGAGTTGCGCCGGCATTTCCATCCGAACGCTTCGATTTTCGAACTATCGAATCGAACCACCGGCACGTCGCCTTTCCAGCCGCGATCTCCGCCGGTGTAGTTGTGGCGCACACTTCCCGGAACGAGCCCGCAGACATCTGCAGCGAGGTCCGCAATCTCGGTCACAGTGATATAGTCGCCCGTCGCAACGTTGAACACATCGAACCGGGCCTGACACTCGCGATCCGCAGTAAAAATGGCCTCCAGCACGTCCTCGACATGGATGTAGCTCTTGCTCTGCGAACCGTCTCCCAGGATGCGGAGCTGTGTCGGATCGGTCCGAAGGCGCCGCACAAAATCGTATCCCACACCGTGCGTCTGGCGAGGGCCCACAACGTTCGCAAAACGAAATGCGCGAGCCGTCATATCAAACATGTGACAATACGCGCAAATGAGCGCTTCGCACGCGAGCTTGCTCGCGCCGTAGGTGGAAATCGGCATGCAAGGACCGTGATTCTCCGCAAAAGCAACACTCGCATTCTCGCCGTAAACACCGCTGCCCGATGTGTAGAGAATCCGACTTGCGCCCGTCCTTCGCATTCCTTCGATCACATTCTGCGCGAGATAGGTTCCCTCCCAAAAATCAATATCCGGCTGGGTCACCGCCTTCGCGATATCCGGATTCGCCGCGAGATGAAAAACGGTGTCGCAACCGGCCATGGCCGAGGTGACACTTTCCACGTCCTTCAAATCGCCACGCACAATCTGCAACCGCGCATCGCCTTGCAGCGGGGCCAGGTGCCATTCCTGGCCGGATGAAAAATTGTCGTAAACCACAACCCGCTTCGTGGCAGGATTGCTAAGGAGTTTTCGCGTGAGGTGGCTGCCGATAAACCCGGCACCACCTGACACGAAAATGGCTTCGTGAGTTGGTTGTTTCATGGACTGATTGTGGCGTTGGGCAACTCCACTGCGTTTTCTTTAGCAAGACTCCTGCCCGCGAACAGTCTCGTTCTGTAGATTCCAAATATCGTGAGGAGCAGCAAGGCGATGCCTGCGGACGCAACCTTCAGCGAACGGAACCAAACCCTTGGAGCAAAAGTGAATTCCACCCTGTGAGGACCGGGCTTCTCGATCCAAACACTACGAAATGCACCGTTCACATTGAGGCAAGGCACGACTTCACCATCCAGCTTCGCGATGATGTCGCCGGGGACGTTGGTTTCATGCAGCACCGCGAGTCCGGGTGCCGGAGCATCGACATCGAATGCCGTCGAATTGTTGGTCAGCCGATAGTTTTTTGCGGCCGTGACAAGCCGGCTGGCCGGGTCTTTAGCGAGCGATGTGTGCGCTTTTGCGATGTCGCCGGAGACCGCTGCAAACGGCCGCCCATCTCCGGACATTACCAGACTTGCGACCTCCTTCGGCCCATCCGCACTAAATGCGGCATCCGTGAAAAATGCGCGCGGCCATGCTCCTTTGCTCTCGCCAACCTTCAGATCACTTTGATGAACCAGCGGCAGGATCTTCGCGTCCGGCATCGGGTCACCCTTGTCGCTCAAAAGGTAACGCACACCAATAAAATCCAACGCTTTCTGACTCCCGGCGTAATCGTAGGTCGTCGCCGCAATCCGCCAAAGCCACTCATTTCGGTCGAGGTGAAGCGCTTTGAATAGCTCGCCGATATTGCGGTTCTCAAACGCTTCCGGACCGCAAATCGTCTCGATTCCCGGGATGATCGAAAAACCCGGCACGAGCGTTCCATTTAAACCGTAGGTACGCCAGGGCTCGGAGCGCGTCGCGTCCTTGACGAAGTCCAGACCGGGCGATTTCATCTCGTTGTAGTCGTAGCGACTTTTCGGATTGTAAGCGTAGTGGTCGAACGACGTTTCCAAATGAGCTCCCATTCGGAAGTGGATCGCGACAAAAGCCGCCAGCGCGAGGACAGCCGCCGAGGGCGCCCACACCCGCCGCAATCGCAGCGCCCGGCACAACCACGGCAACGCGAGAAGCGCGAGCGAGATGCCCGCCGCATACTTCACGAAGAAGATGCTTTTGTAGTATGAAGTGCCCACCGGATGCACCGAGATTCCTTCGCGGTGCGACGCTTCGGTGTAGCCCAAAAATGCACCATACATTACGGCGAAGAACACCGCGACCGTCACGTAAGTCCATTTCCACTCCGCGTCTTCCGCCTTCTGCCACATTTCGCGAAGGCCCATCCCGGCGACCACGAGAAGCGGGGTGAATAGAAGGAAAGAAAACGTCACATCAAAATGATAGACCGTTTGAAGCACGGGGATTCCCGCCAGAAATCCAGCCGGGATCGCTCCGAATACAAACGCCGCAGCAACCAGCACGCACAAGGCGCTGGCAAGGAACGCCGGTGAACGCCGCAGCGTCCGGAAGCTCGCGAAGCTCCACAGTGTCCCGAGTAGAATCAGAAAGTTTGCACCGCAGGAAAGCACGAACTCCCGGGGCGCGACCTGACGCTGGAATATTTCGTCGAAGAGACCGATCGCGAGCCCCGGCTGGAGCTGGTGAACTTTCACGATCTGATACTGGCTGAAACCGTTGCGCAGGGAATCCAGCAACAGCATCCACAACGGGGCGGAGATCAGCAAAAGAAGGAAATTACCCCAGGACATCCAAGCCAGCTTGCCAATGCGCAAGCGCCACGACCCGGATGATGCCAGCAGCACGATCACTCCGACCAAATTCATCGCGGCGATCGTGAGCGTTGCCTCCTTTGCGGTCCCGCCGTTCAATCCCTGCCAGCTCGCAAATGCCAGCAGCGCGGCCCATCGAATCGCCCCGCGGGCAGTCTCCGCGCGCGCAGCCTCCACCCAGGCGAGCAACACCCACGGCATATACGCAAACGCAAACACCGCGACATGCGCAGTGCGGAAAAGGAAGAATCCGTGGAAACATGCAGACACCGACAGCACCACCGCAACGCGCAGACTCCCACACGTCCGCAACACAAGGAGTCCGCATCCGAATGCGTACAACAGCCGGGTCAACACGCACTTCATATCCCAGGCCCACGAAGCGCCACCCGTCGCGATCGGGAGCCAGTGAAGCGGATCACCCCACATGTGGAAAAACTGCCCGACTTGTGAAATTCCGCACCACGAATACCGGTTCCACAGCGGCATTTCTCCGTCTTCAAAGACCGCGCGATGCGCTTGAAAAACCATCGGCCAGTGGCAGCTCAAAGTGGCTCCGGCATCCGACCCGACCGGGTTCTCGCTGATCTCGGGCGGATAGATGGGGACGGTCGGCATCCTTCGATATATCATCGGCAGACCCGCACTCGGAGAGACCCAACTCATCCCGCAAAAGACGACCGGATAGCAGCTCATCAACACACCCAGCAGGGCCGCTGCAAAAACTGCGCGGCGCGGATTCAGACGACATTGCTCACCGAAGCGCCGCCAGACAGCGACAGCCCGGGCGGTCTGAAAGCCCCAGTATAAAAGACCGGCAAAAACGCCGGACAGCGCGGCGAATTGCGCCAGGAGCATCGGAAGATTTGGCTCCCACGGATCGGCGATTCGCAGAAACGGGTGGAATTTTACGGTGCGTGTATTCGGCTTGGCGGCGTCCGATTGAAACTCGCCGGGTCCAATCGTCCGGCTCCACCGCCCGGAGACGGTTCGCACACTCATCCCATCGAACCGCAACGCAGACGCGTTGTCTGCGAATGCAATCGTGAACGAGCGGTACCTTCCGGACCGCGGGATTTGCATGGTGGAAGACGCGATGCCGTTCGGCGCGGGCGTCATAGAGACCGACCAGTTCCGCGGGACATTCCCCTCTTCAAACGAAAACTGCACTTCGCCCGGCGCGTCGAGTTTCATCGACCATTGAACGAGCGCATGGCCGTGAGCAGGGTCCCGCGGTGCGAATATGTCCGCCTCAATGAGCCAGCAAAAGAGCGCGGCTAGAATGAGTGCGGGCAGCACGCAGCGATGAATCCAAAGTCGTTTGTCCGCTACACGGTTGGGCTGTTGGTCGGGCATTTCTCATTCTCGTGATAGAAAGGTTCATGCCAATCAGGCAGGGCGTTTGCTTTATATGAGCCCAGCCCAATCATGTCCGAACATCCAATTATAAAAGCGCCCGCGCTTACCGCCCGCACGTTTGCCGTGCTTTTTCTGCTCATCGCCGTAGTCGGCACCTCGCTTCGCATCTCGGACTCCGCGTCATTCCGTCGCGTCGGGTTCGATGAGATGATCTACCGCCGATACGTGAACATGATGGATGGCGGAAAACACACCGTCGGAGTTTTCCAACGAGACATGACGATGTCGCCTTACGCGATTCAGGTGGAAGGCTCCGGTGCCTCGTCGATGCCGGATTTGTGCGGCTTTTTCCTCGATACGCAGGCACCGGCGACGACTGAGTGCGAACTCCCGCCGACACGCTTCCTCTACATTTACGCATCGTGGATCTGGAAGCGCGTACAATTCGGCGATGCACCGCCGCTGCCGCCCGCGCAAATGAGTGCGCAAAACCCAACCGACGACCGTTCCCTCGACGCCGATCATCGCGATCCCGCGCTCGCATCGCTCCATCGCGTGGCCTGTCTTTTCACCATTCTGCTCATGATCGCGGGCGGACTCTGTGCGTGGAGAATGGCCGGTTACTGTGCAGGCCTTGGCGTTCTCGCGCTCATGGCGTTTAGTCCCATGCAACTTCATTTCAGCCAGCACGCTCTTATCGACGGCTTCTTTGCGTTCTGGGCGCTCATGTGTCTTTGGACGACGTGGGAATGTCTCCGAAATCCCGCATCTAAAGGCTGGCTCGCAGCGCACACGGTCCTCCTCGCGCTGATGGCGCTGGCGAAACTCGAAAACGCCTTCTTCGTCTGCATCGGTCTCGGCGCGATTGTTGTCGCGAACCGCTGGATGCAGTTCGGCAAAGTGACACCGCGCTTTGTGTGGGCAAGCCTCGGCGGACCTTTGTTGGGAGTCTTCCTCCTCGTCTCGATGTCGGGCGGACCGGGCACGTTCTTCGCCATCTACAAGACTCTCGTCGTCAAAGCGCAGAATCTTCAATACGCAAAACTCACCGGGGACGGCCCATGGTATCGCTACTTTCTCGATATGATGATCCTGAGCCCGATCGTCGTCATTCTCGCCATCGGCGCACTGTTCAAGCTCACGCCAGTCCGGAAGGAAGTCGCGTTCGTCGCTGTGTTTGTCGCCGCGAGCTATCTCGTGATGTGCAACATTCAGTATGGCATGAACCTTCGCTACACGAGCATCTGGGAAATGCCGTTCCGGCTCGCGGCCGTCCTATTGATCTGGCAGTTGTGCGCTCGTTTCCAGCACCGCCAGTGGCTTGCGGCATCCGTGCTGTTGAGCTGCCTTTGCGCATACGAACTCCGACAATACGAAATCGTCGGCACCGATCCGAAACGCCCGCTGTACGAACTCGTGCCGAACGATCTTCTTAAACTCGTGCACATCCTCAAATCGCCGTCCGACTTGTAAAGCCGGAGTCCGCCGGACGTTACTTCTTCTTTTTCACCGGCGTGATCTTCGTCGTTCCGGATTTACTGCCGGTCGATTTGGTTCCGGGCTTGCTCGTCGATACTTTGCCGGTGGTGCTCTTCTTCACAGGTTCGGGCGCCGTGGTCTTCTTCATGAAAGTGAGCAGCACGACAAGTTCGCGCGCCGTGGCCACTGCCCCTTTGGCTGCGCTTTTCGTCACCGCAGAGCCAGTGTGGATCAGCACGGTATCCCCGCTGTTCGTGGAGCCGCTGAAATAAACTTCCCGGGTTGCGAATTCGACGACGGAGAGATTTTCCCCGCTGCGCTTTCCGTGCATGGCGCGGTCGATCGCCTTCCCGGTGAACGTAATGTATTTCTCACCAAGTGATGGCGTGACCTCAAGCGTCAGACCAAGCGGAACGGAGGCCCCTCCGGGCGCGGACTGGGATTGGGTGACTTCGATGGTCGCTTTATCGCCCGGCACGGTCGTTATTTTCGGCGCGCTTAGGACATTGACACCTTTGATCTTCTCCAGCTTTAGCGTGGATGCGGTAACGACGGTGCCTGCGGGGACATCCGCGAATTTCGCCGAGACCTCAATGGTCGTGGCGGCTTGGAGTGGCAGTGCAGCGGCTAGAATCAGGAGCAATCGTTTCATTGCGCAGACTTATAGCGATTCGCACAGCGGTGTGCGAGTGCTTCCCTCGGGAAAATTTCCACAGGGTCCGGTTGATTTTTCTGCCCCCGCGAAGCTCTCGCACTATACAGTGGGCTCAATGTCTGATTCTACCATATCCGCCGCTCTCGAAGTAGCCATGTCCGCCGCCCGCGAGGCCGGCGCAAGCCTGCGCGCCAGTTTCGGCAAGGTCGCCGAGGTCAATGAAATGCTCGCCCACGACATCAAGCTCGCTCTCGATGTCGAAACGCAGGACCTCATCACCGCGCGTCTGCTCGGGCGATTTCCCGACCACGCGATCTACGGGGAAGAAGGGCTCGCAGGGAATCAGGCGAGCGAGTGGCAGTGGATCGTCGATCCAATCGATGGCACCGTGAATTACTTCTACGGCATTCCCCATTACTGCATCAGCATCGCACTTCGACACGGCGGGGAAATGCAGCTCGGCGTAATCTACGATCCGCAGCGCGACGAAATGTGGCACACCATCGCCGGCCAGCCTGCATTTATGAACGGCGAGCAAATCCATGTCAGCCCGCGCACCGCACTCTCGGACGCCGTCGTGTCGGTCGGATTTTCGAAGACCAAGGAAACGATCTCCGCCGGCCTCGCGCTGCTCCCGCTCTACGTGCAAAGCGTTCGCAAATGCCGGCTCATGGGCAGCGCCGCGCTCGACCTCGCTTATGTGGCGAGCGGGCGGTTCGATGCGTATATCGAGCAGAGCGTGAGCCTCTGGGACGTCGCCGCAGGCAAGCTCCTCGTGGAAAATGCAGGCGGCAAATTCGAGATGACACCTCGCGCCGACAATCCCGATAAAATCTCCGTCCGCGCTTGGAACGGCAAAATCCAACTCCTTCCGCAGCAATGACACTCGTCGGACTCGGCTATGATGTTCACCGCTTCGCCGAAGGGCGCAGGCTCATCCTCGGCGGCGTGGAAATCCCCCACCCGCTCGGGCTCGATGGGCATAGCGATGCAGACGTGCTCTGCCACGCAATCGCCGACGCCATCCTCGGCGCGATCGGCGAAGCAGACATCGGCCATCACTTTCCCAATACCGACCCGGCCTGCGCCGGGATGAACTCCCTCGACATCGTCCGTCGCTCCGTGGAACTCGTCCGGGCTCAAGGCGGTCGTCTTGTAAATATCGACGCGTCGCTGATCGCTGAAGCACCAAAAGTCTCCCCGCACATCGCCGCGATGAAAGCCGCCCTTGCACCCGTTCTCGGGCTCGCCGAGCGGCGCATCGGAATCAAAGCCACGACGAACGAGAGGATGGGATTTCTCGGGCGAAAAGAAGGAGTCGCCGCGATGGCCGTCGCCTCCGTGGAAATGCCGGACTAAACTATGTGGAGTGAGGGATACCGAGGACGCATCGCCCCTTCCCCCACCGGCCTTCTCCATCTCGGCCACGCCCGAACATTCCAGACCGCGCATGACCGCTGCCGCGCAGCGCACGGAACGCTCGTTTATCGCAACGACGACCTCGATGGCCCACGCTGCCGCACCGAATTCTTCGAAGCTGCAATCGAGGATTTGCGCTGGTTCGGGCTGACATGGGACGAGGGCCCCTACTCGCAAACCGAGCGAATGACGCTTTACCGCCAGGCCTTCGAGCAACTTCGCGCCGGCGGGCACCTCTTCCCATGCCGCTGCTCGCGCAAAGAAATCGCCTCCGCGCTTTCCGCTCCGCACGCCGGCGATGAAGAGCCGCCGTATCCCGGCACCTGCCGCTCTGCGAGCGCCGATGTTCCGAGAGCCGGAGTGAATTGGCGCTTCCGAGTTCCCGATAGCCGCGAGATTCGTTTCATCGACGGCAATTTCGGACCGCAAAAAGCCACGGCCGGACATGAATTCGGTGACATCTTGGTATGGCGAAAAGATGACCTCCCGAGCTACCAACTCGCTTGTGTTGTCGATGACGCACTCATGCGAATCACCGAGGTCGTGCGGGGCGGCGACCTTCTCAGCAGTACGTTCCGGCAGCTCCTGCTTTTCGAGGCACTCGGATGCAAGCCGCCCGCATACCACCACTGCCCCCTCGTTAAAGATCAGCATGGCGTGCGACTCGCAAAGCGTCACGACGCCCTAAGCCTGCGCTCGCTGCGGACTCGTGTCTCTTGATCCACGTCAACCCGGAGGGGAAATCATTCCGCCTCCGCACTTGCCATAAAAACATCCGCCTCTAATGTCCGCGGCTGCTCCAGTAAAACAACGATGAGTACCATATTTTTAAAGAGATTTTTGAAGAACCCGTTTCAGGTGGCCTCCATCGTGCCCAGCTCCCAAACGCTCATCCGAAAAGTCTCCGACAAAATGGACCACTCCGCCCCCCGCGTCATCGCAGAATACGGCCCCGGCGAAGGCTGCCACACCCGCGAAATCGCCCGCCGGATGCACCCGGAATCGAAGCTCATGCTCTTTGAACTCGACCGCGAACTATCCCAGCATCTCGAGAAACAGTTCGCCCACGATCCGCGAGTCAGCGTCCACAACATGGACTGTGCAAAGCTCCCCGAAGTCCTCGTCGAAAAACAACTTCCCCACTGCGATTACGTCGTCTCCGGAATCCCCTTCAGCATCTTGGAGAAAGGCAAGAAACGGGAAATTCTCGAGAACACCCACGCGGTCCTCGCCCCGGAAGCCCACTCTGCCTTTATTATCTATCAGGTCACCAACGAACTGCGCACCCGCGGCCATTGCGACCACTTTGACAAAGCCGAAAGCCAGTATTGCCTGGCCAATCTCCCTCCGATGTTCGTCACCAAGTTCTACAAGCAGGGCGGCAACGGGAAGAACGGGAAGCACTAGTGCTCTCTCGCTCATTAGACTAGGGCATGCCGCCGTGTTTATCGGCTGTGACTGGTGATTTGTCGCAAGCGGGAATGCTCCATCAACACGCCTTGCGACCAGTCACTTTTCACAAGTCACAAGTCACAAAACCAATCACTTCGCCGCCTTCGGCTTCGCCTTGTCCCCACTGACTCGCGAAAGTCCGACCGTTTGCGCGGCGTGGATCACGAGATCGGCGACACGGCGCTGGAGGCGTCGGGCACGCAGATACATCCACAGGACGAAGATTCCGTAAACCGCCCACAAAAAGTAATCGCGTCCGCCCACGACGAGCTGGCGATAGAGCAGCACGCTCAATGAAACTGCGTGAAGAAGGAACGTCGTCGGCACCATCTGCGTGCGGAGTCGTGCGCGAGTGAGACACTTCGGGCCGCCGTGATACTCAGTGACTGTCGCAACGCTCACACTCCACCACAGCGTGCCGTAAACCAGCACGTCCCAGCGTTTCCAGCCGGTGTCGGTCGAGTAGCGCCAGCCTTCCGTCTCGATGAGCTTGAACACCTCCGTGAGCAACACTTCGCGCCCCTGCCCTGTTTCGTTCCAAAAGTCGATCTGGCCGATGCTCCCCTTGTGCGCCTCGCGCGTGATGCCCGGCTCGGGTGCCCGGACGACGGCGCTCGGCGTGCGCTTGAACTTGAGCCATGTAAAGTAGCGCGCCCAGCCGCGCCCGAGCGGCTGCATGAACGCCAGAAACGCCACGAGCAACCGCGCCCGAATGCTGTCGTATTCTGGCTCGATGCGGATATTCACCATCCATGAAAGCGACACGCTCACCGTCCCGAGCAGCATCACCACCGGCACCGCGCGCAGCCATTCCAGCGGGATGCCGAGCACGCCCACAAACAGCGTCAGCCCGATCCATTCGATGCTGCTCAAATACGCCGCGAGCTGCGAAATCGGCGCGGGATAGAGCGATTGAAAAAAGCCCTGCCCGAACACGCCGTGGTAAATCACCGGCTTGCTGAACCACCACGTCAGACGCGGCGCACCGTAGATTTGCCCCTTCCATTTCGCCGTGCCCGTTGGACCGAAAAAGATGAGATGCTTGAACCGCAGAAGCGCCTCCGCTTCACCATAGCCCTCCTGCTGTTTGCGAAACGCGTCGAGCGTAAACCGCCGGTAGTGCCACACGATCGCGCTCGGTGAGAACGCGACCACGCCGCCCTGCGTTTGCAGCCGCCAGCAAAAGTCCACGTCGTCGCCCGCTTTGCGATACTCGCTATCGAATCCACCCACGCTATCGAACGCCCAACGCCAGAACGCCATGTTGCAGCCCGGCACATGCTCCGCCACGACATCCGTGAGCAGCACATGACTCGGCCCGCCCGGACTCGCCGCCACCGCCGCCTGTATCCAGTTCACCGCCGGCGGCGAAATGTTCGGCCCACCCACGCCCGCGTAGTCGCCGCTCGTGATGGTGCACACGAGAAAATACAGCCAGTCCGGGTCCGGCATACAATCGCTGTCCGTATACGCGATCAGCTCGCCGCCGGAGATCCGCGCGCCTTCATTGCGGGCAAATGACAGGCCCATATTCTTCTGCACATGATGGACAAAGTGCGGGGGTTTTTCACCCTTCCGCGCCGCCAGCCATGTTGCCACGATCTCCGGTGTGTTGTCCTTCGAGCCATCATCCACCAGCACGATTTCGAAATCCGGATACCGCACTTCGTCCAGCGCGCGGAGACAATCGCCGAGCGTCTTCCCGCCATTGTAGCTGCACACGATCACGCTCACCCGAGGATACCTTTTCAGCGGCACCCGCTCCGTGATTGCTCCTTCGCCAGCGAGCTTCTTCTTCAAAACCTCAAACGCCTTCTTCGGCTTCCGGTCCTCCGTCACCAGACCGAACTTCCAGTCCGTAATCTCGTGCCCGCCCGTGAACCACTCATCCGTCCACGCAAAGAAAATCGTCCCCGTCGCCCCGCCCTGCACCACCACATCCAGATGCCAGTCCAGAATCTCCGCCTGCCGGTCCTCCCCATTGCGCAGCGTATCCAGGCCAAACTCGCCGAGGATCAGCGGCTTTTCGTCCGCGATATTTTGCAGTCGCGCCAGGTAGCGCTCGAAATCCAGGCGGCGCTCCAAATAAACATTCAGCGAAAGAAAATCCACGTTCGCCGGGCGCAAATACTCCGTCGGCGGAAAGCTCGCGTAACTATAAAGCGGACGCGGGTCCGTCGCACGCGCCACATCGATCAGCTTCTCCAAAAACCGCTGCACGCGCTCCGTCCCCAGCCAGCGAATCATCGTCGTCGGCACCTCATTCCCCACCAGATACGCAAAAATCGCGGGATGCCCCACATTCTTCGCCACCGTCTCGCGCACGACCTGAATGATCTGCTTCATCAGCGACCGCGAATTCAAAAACTCCACATGCTGCGTCCACGGGATGCTCACCAGCACCCGCAGACCGTGCCTTGCCGCCGAGTCCAGCAGCCAGCGCGGCGGGACGTGATAGACCCGGATCAAATTGATCCCAAGCTCCCGCATCATCGCAAAATCCCACGCGGCCATCTCCGGCGTACTGATGAAATCGCCATCCGCATTCAGCCGGAAAGGGCCATACGTCACCCCCTTCAAAAACCACTTCTTATCCCCTTCGAAGAAGAATTTCGACCGCACACGAATAGGCGGCATATCAATGGAAGCGTTGGCAGAATCAGGCATCAGCGCTGCGGTGCATAAATGAGCATCCGGAAAATGTCGAATCCCGCGTGCAGAAAGCTCGCCACTTTCAGGATCGCCTCCGCATTCGAGCCGCCATCGCGGGGAAAGGACTTGGACCTCAAACTGCAATCCCAGGCTCCACGAGCACCCTGCGCGAACGAGTCGGACGGACTTCAATCGCCGGCGCGCGCTTACCTCGTTGCATTCGCGTCTCCGGGGAAACCGACCGGGCTACTCCGCTTCGCGTCCGACTTTCTTGCGGAGCGTCACGCGGTTCATTCCAGTTTCGCGTGCTAAAATGGTGGGCTTTCCGCCGAAGTGCGCGAGCAGGTGGCGCAGCGCCATGGATTCGATTGCGTCGTGCATCTCGCGGTAGGTGGCCTTCGCGGCGAGGCGCGTGTCGAGCCAGGCGGAGAGCTGCGCGGCGAGGGCCGAATCCGCGTCGTGCACGGTGACTTCGCGGAGGTGCTTGGGCAAATGGCCGGGGAGCAGGACGGGACCGGTGCAAACTGCAGCCGCGTGCTCCATGGCGTTGCGGAGTTCGCGGAGATTGCCCGGCCAGTCGTGGCGCTCCAGGAGTTCGATGGTCTCGGGAGCCAGACTCAGCGGGGCCCGGAGGAAGTTCGCGGCCAGCGCGGCGATATCCCCGCGGCGCTCGCGGAGGGGCGGCATCTCGATTTCCAGAACATGCAGCCGGTAGAAAAGGTCCTCGCGAAAACGGCCCGCTTTGACCTCCTCCCGCAGGTTCTTGTGCGTGGCGGTGATCAGCCGGAGCTCGATCCGGATGTCCGTGCGGCCTCCCACACGCGTAAACGCGCGCTCCTCGACGAACCGTAGCAATTTCGCCTGCACCGTCGGCGTGATGTCACCGATCTCGTCGAGGAAAAGTGTCCCGCCCACTGCCCGCTCAATGTGGCCCTGCCTGTCCGAAGTCGCCCCGGTGAATGCGCCTTTCTCGTGGCCGAACATCTCGCTTTCCAGCAAGTGGTCGGGCAGCGAGCCGCAGTGCAGCGTGATAAATGGCGCGGCACTTCTCGGCGAGTGATCGTGGATCACACGGGCCGCAAGCGTCTTGCCCGAGCCGGTGGGGCCGCTCAGGAGAATGGGCGCGTCGGTCGTGGTGGCGTGGGCGATTTCCAGGAAGACCCGCTGCATCGCTGCCGAACTACCGATCATCTGCGGAGCATTCGCGGATGCGGGTCTGGCGGCGGGGGCGGCGGTCAGGACTTGCTTGATCGTCTGCTGCACTTCGCGGAGGTCGAGCGGCTTTACGAGATACGCGGCGGCGCCGAGCTTGCGGGCTGCGACTGCGTTCTCGAGATTGCCGTGCGCGGTGATGATGATGACCGGCACGTTCGGCGCTTGCGCCCTCGCTCGGTCGAGCACGTCGAGGCCGGAGATATCCGGCAGGCCGATGTCGAGGATGGCCAGTTGCGCGCCCGGAAGTTTCGCGAGTCCGGTGTGGCCGCTGGCGCAGGTTTCCGCTTCATGTCCGAGCCGGCGGCAGGCGGTGGCGAGAGCGCTCGCGAGCGCGGGTTCGTCTTCGATGATAAGGATCATAATTTGTCTGGTAAAATAAACGTCACCACCGCGCCGTCTGCGGAGTTCTCGATGCGCAACTCCCCGCCGTGCGCCTTCAGGATCTCGGCGGTGACGCTCAATCCGATGCCCATCCCGCCTTCCTTTTCGCTGTAAAAAAGCTCCGTTGCCCGCGCCAGCGCAGTTGCGGAAAAACCGGGGCCGGTGTCCCGGAAGATCAGCGAGTTTCCGGCACTCTCGATACGCAACTCCCCTCCCCGCGCCATCGCGTGGATTGCGTTCATCATCACGTTTGTGATCGCTTGTCCGAGCCTGCGTTTGTCGCCCTGCACCGTCCGGCTGGTCGCTTCGGAAATGACCTTCACTTTTGCGTGCGCCGCTGCGGGCGCGACGGTCCGGAGCGCTTCGGCGACCAACGTCGCGATGTCGCACGGAGCCACGGCGGGTGGCTGCGGGCGCGCCAGAAACATCCATTGGTTTACGAGCGCTTCGATCTTCGCATTCTCCGATAAGATCATCGCCAGCGATTCATTGGCGACGTCCGTTTCGAGCAGTTGCGCGTGCAGCTTGATTGCGGAGACCGGGTTATTGATCTCATGCGCGAGTCCTGTGGCCATGCGGCCCAACGTCGCCAGCCGCTCCGCCTGTTCGCGCGCACGGCGCTCGTCGGCAAGCTGTCTGCGGGTCGTTTGATAAGCCCGCGCAAGCTCGCCGATCTCGTCGGCGCGCGCGGCTTCGGGCAGAGGCTCGTCGCCATCATCGGCGATATGCGGGAGACGTGCTGCGAGCGTGCGCAACGGGCGTACAATTCCCCGTGCGAGCGCCCCTGCGAGCGCCAGCGAGATCAGCCAGAATGCGCCGAGCACTGCGTAAGTGCGCCCTGCCTTCCACGCTCCGAGCGGCGGCCTTTCGCGGAGCAGCACCAGCCGGATATCATCGCGCAGCGGCACTGCGACCGCCTCCTGCCCGTCGGGCATTTTGCGGACTTCACCGGAGGCATCCGCCACCAGATCGTGATGATTCCACATGACCGCTTTTAACTCCCCATACGGCTGAGGCGACCACATCGGCTCATTCGGAATTTGCGACCCGTTGAGGCTCTCAAAGTAAACCTTCACTCCGAGCACCTCCCGCAAGCTCAACGCCGTGCGATCGGTCAGCGGCGCGCCCGTCTGCAAGAACCTCGCATTCGTCCGGGCCATCGCGGCGAACAACTCCTGCGATTGCCGCCGCTCCTCGGCTCCGAGCCACAGCACCAGCGCCAGCGACCCCGCAATTACGAACGCCACGAATGCCAGCGCCAGCCTCAAAAACAGGCGGCTCATACGTAAAATTTCCGGCAACAGCGCATGGACAGCCTCTATCCACGTCCGGAAATTAAAGCGAACAAAAGTTGCTCACTCCCGGAGCGCTCCGAATCAAAACACCGCCTATGGCATTGCAATTCCGCACGTTCTGAGGCAATCAACCGGAATGAACTTTCTGTCCATCGAAATCGGCGGGTCCAAGCTCCAGGTCTTTGCCGGGAATTCGGACGGCGAGATTCTCGAACGCTGCCGCTTTGACGTCGATCTGCAAGCAGGCGGCGAAGGCATCCGCGCGCAGATTGCCAGCGCGCTGCCTGCGCTTCTCGAACGCTGGAGCCCCGCTGCCATTGGCGTGGGATATGGAGGTCCCGTCGATTGGAAAACCGGCCGCATCAAGTGCTCGCATCACGTCCCCGGATGGGACGATTTCCCGCTCGGTGAATGGCTGGGCTCTCTCGCTGGCGTCCCCGTTTTTGTGGAGAATGATGCGAACGTCGCCGCGCTCGGTGAAGCCATCTGCGGCGCAGGGCGGGGCAAAAGCCCAGTGTTTTGGGTGAACTGCGGCAGCGGCGTCGGCGGCGGTCTTGTGGTGGACGGCAATATCTACCACGGGGTCGTTCCCGGCGAGATGGAAATCGGCCATCTCCGGCTCAATAAAGACGGCGTCATCGTCGAAGATCGCTGCTCGGGTTGGGCCGTCGATCTCGCCGTCCGCGATGCCATTAAAAATGAACCGCAATCCGTCCTCGCCCGCCTCGTCGGCAACCGTCCGCACGGCGGCGAAGCCAGCATGATTGCCTCCGCTCTGCTTTCGCAATGTCCCGTGGCCGACCGCGTCCTCACTGCCGCGATGAGCGACCTCGCTTTTGCCCTCAGCCACGTCGTGCATCTTGCGCATCCTGCAATAATCGTCGTCGGCGGCGGGCTCAGTCTCATTGGCGAGCCTCTGCGGCAGCGCCTCGCCGACGCTCTTCGGCAATGGGTGATGTCGGCCTTCGACGTCCCGCCGGTCGTCCTCGCAAAGCTCCGCGAAGACGCCGTCCCCATCGGCGGCCTCATGCTTGCGGCGATGCGGATTTGAACCGCCGCGCCGCCCGACGCTCACTTGCGCGTCCCGCGACTAGTTATCCATCGCGACGGGCATTCCCTGTGGAATCGCGATATGGACGATGTGTTTGGCGTTGGTGGTATCAGTGACGCGGACGATGACGCTGCCGTCATTGTTGAAGCTCCGCGTCTGCGCGGGGCTGCCGAGCACGGAGGAGAGCACCGTAAATGTCTTCACCGTTGCTCCGCCGATGGTGTCGCCTTCCTGCAAGAGCAGGCGGAGCGCGCCGGTGCCGTCGGCGGCCCACAGTCCCACGTCGTTGGCCGTGGTGATGCCGCCGGGGCCGGGCGAAACCAGCCCCGTTTTGCTGTGCATCGTGCCGACGAACATGACGCCGCCATTTCCACCAGCGAGTGCGAGGGAGTTGAAGGATTTCCATTGTGCGCCGAGCGGGGCTTCCGGTGGCTGTGCGCCTTCCCATGCCTCAATGGTGAGGCCGCTGACTTCGGTGAAGGACCACACGCCGTCGTTATTCGTTGCGCCGATGCCGGCGGTGCTGTTCGCCTTCATCGTGCCGAGGAATGCCACGGAGCCGTTGCCTGCGTTGACGGGATCTTTCAGCGCGCTGAATGTGCCGCCGCTCACCGCTGCACTGTCTCCCTTCCCGACGACGCGGGCGAGGGTGTAAGTATCATTCTCCGCGAAGATGGCCACGTTGTTTGCCGTCGTGGCAGTTCCCGTGAGCGGCTTTACCGTGCCGAGAAAGGCAAAGGCCGATCCGGAGTTCTGCGTCGGCAGGCCAAAGGTTGCCCAGAGTGCTCCCGCGCCATAGTCCGGAGCTGACGCGCCTGTTGTGTAAAACGGAAAGACTAACGCCGACTGGTTAATCCCTACAATGGTTTGCCGTTTATCCGTCAATGTCACCCGCGCCGTCGTGTATGATCCGCCGCCACTAAAATCCACCACGCCATGTCCTTGTCCGGCTGTGCCGGGACGCGACACCAGCGCGGCGATTGTCTTGATGGTCGAGCCGAGGAGCACCTCCCCCTCCCGCAGTGCCACACCGGTTGTCGAATTGTCCCGATCATACACGCACAGTGCGGTGTCGGATAGCAGGGTGACCCCGCCCGGACCCGGCGACACTCCGCCGATATTGCTGACGAACGTCGCCGTGAATGCCACCGCGTTTCTGCCCATCGCGACGGATGTAAACGCCGCGTACACTGCGCCGCCGGATGTTGCGTCGCCCTTGCGTGCGACCAACGTCGCTGCGTTGGGGCCTGCGCCGTCTGCATCCAGATAAATTGCCACGTTATTGGCAGGAGTCACAGCCCCAGTTGCCCCTGGCGCATTGGCCAGCGTCGCGACCCAGGCCACCGATCCATCGGGGCCGAGGAGCGGGTCTTTCATGGCGCTCATCACTGCACTGGGGATGCCCGGTGCGGGGTCTCCGCCACCTGTCACCCGTTGAAGCGTTACCGTTGCGGGGCCGCCGGTGAACGTCCCCGTCTTGATTTTTGTTCCCACCTTCATCGTGGCGTTAAATGCCACCTGCCCTGCATCATTCACGGATGGCACGCCGAAGCTATCCCACACGGCACCTGCGGGGATTCCACTTCCTAGGACTCCCGCTCCGGGCACCGCTGCGCCTTTGGAAGCTAGGACGCTCAACACCGGATCGGTCGAGACGAGTATTTCAGCAAACACGTCGAAAAACGACGACACGGTATTATTGGCTGCATCACGTGCAGTCAACGTCACCGTCAGCGGAGCGGGTCCGGTGAAAATGGTCCCCGGCGCCGGGCTCTGCGTGATAGTTGGGATGCTTACGAAATCAAACGCCGCCACCTGCGTCGTGTAATCGGGGAGCGGGGTATTCGCCGGCAGATTGGTCACTCCGATCGTGGTCGTAAAGATGGGCGGCGTCGTATCCCGCACGGTTACCGTGAAGCTCGCAGTTGCGCTATTCATGGCCGCATCCGACGCCAGAAAGACCACGGTTGTCGTGCCCAATGGGAACAACGAGCCGCTGGATGGGCTGGAGGTCAGCGATGTCACGCCGACGACGTCCGAGGCCGATCCGCCGAATGTCACCACTCCGCCGATCGGGTTCGTCGCTTCCACTGTGATATTTGCCGGGGCGACGACGGCGGGCGGCGTCGTATCCACGACATTCACCGTGCGGGTGGCGGTCCCCGTTGCACCCAGGCTGTCGGTTGCCGTGTAGGTGACGCTATAATTTCCCGGCAGAGCAGCGTTCACGTTGTTTAAAGTGACCGTCATTCCTGTCAGATTCCCATCCACATCGGCAGGGGTTGCTCCCGGATCGACGTAGGGCGCGGCACTCGCCTCGATGCTCACAACCGGAGCACCAATCAGCGTCACGGTCGGCGGGCTGTTGGGCGGGGCAACAGGCACAAGAAAGCCGCGAATCTCGCCGCCGCCATTATTTGCGGTGTGGACGTTGATGTAGAACTTGCCGTCGAACAGTTGAGCTTCCTGCGTCGCGTTCAAGGTCCATACGTTGTTCACGATCGTGCCCGTGCTTGCGCTGCTGGAAGTGCGGGTGAGAGTAAATACCACCCCTGCCGTTTGGGTGAAGCCATTGCCGTTGGCCGACGCAGTCGGGCCGTGGATGTGCGAGTTGTTAGCGAGGCTGCTCAGGTCCGTAAAGCCATTGCCGCTTCCCCAGCCGACGTTTACGGTGAGTTGACGAGTGCCTGTGTCGTAAACGATTCCCGTTCCGATTTCCCCGCCCGTGCCGCCGACGATGGCACCGGGTTCATTTCCAGCCAGCAAGCCGGCGCCCGCTGTGCCGACGAGGTTAAATGGCGTTCCGACCGGCGCACTGGCGGCGGAGGCGCTGGCGATGGAGAGGATGAAGGCAGCGATGCCTGCAAGGAATTGAGTGAGTATTTTCATTGGCGCGATGGTGGTTCTGTTGGTTGGGTAAAACGCTCTCGGTGCGATGGCACCGAAGTCGTCGGACGTCGGTTTGTATCTAAATTGTCAGGAAGTTCAAATGTCTTTTTGATGCAGAATGCCCGCCTACACTCCGGTCCAGGTGATTTTTGCGCTGGCGGGGCTGCTGCCTCGGCTGTTGCGGGCCTGGAGCCAGAGTTGATAGAGGTCGCCTACGTCAAAGGTGATGTTGGCGGGGAGCTGGATGCTGAGGGCGTCGCGTTCGCCGACGACGAGCATTTCGGGCATTCCGCCGGGGCCTTCCCTCCAGAATTCGAGGCGCGAGGCTCCTTCCGGGAGGGCGGTGGTGCGGAGGGTGCGGGTGATCGGGTCCCAAAAAATGTCGGCGGGGGCGGTGGGGACGCTTTGCGCCGGGTTGCGGAGGATGTTTACATCCCAGACGCTGTCCACGAGGAGAGGCGTATCCTCAAAAACATCCATGGCAACGCCGATCATCTTGTAGAACTTTTTGCATAAGAGGCGGCGGACGGCTTCCATGTCGATGCGGCCGTTCTCGACCGCGCTTTTGCGGTTATTCTGAAAGTCCCGCTTGGCGGATGCCTGGTTGAAGAAGCTGGTGACGGTGGTGCCGAGGGCGATGAGGGTGGGTTTGCCGGCCTGGGCGGCAAGGCGGAGGCCCAAGTCGCGGAGGGCGTCGAGGCGCTGCTGGTAGGTGCCTGCGGTGACGGTGGCGCGGCCTTGCGGCAGGAGGGTAATGTAGGAGGGGCTGCCGTAGGCGTAAACGGGCGCGATGATCAGTTCCCATGCGTCGATGGGGCTGTTGGTATCGATATTGGGCTTGCGGGTAAGGCTGGCCATGAAGTCCTCAAATGCAGCGGTCGCACCGATTTGGCCCGCGGAGGCGTTGGCGACTACGGTCTCGACGGCGCCCCAGGCGGCATAGCCGGAGATGAGTTCGCCGTTCACCTCGGTAAATTTCAAGTGGATGAGGGTCGCGGCGGCGATTTTCGACATGGCGTCCGCAGCGAATTCGCTGAGGAGTGTGGAGTTGTCGCGGGTGGCGACTTCGATTTGGTTGCTGGCGTATTGTGATGGAGCAGTGCTCATGGTGTTTTTGTGTTTTGTGTTTTGTAATAAATGGTCGTCTTAAGAGGCGGAAGTCGTCCGATGGCTCGGAAATAGAACGTCGCCTTGGCTGTTGCGGCTCTGAGTGCTCAGAGGGGCAACGTCTGCTTGGTTGTCGTGGCTCTGAGAGTTCAGACGAGCAACGTCGCTTTGGCGGCATGGGTTCTGAGTGCTCGGACGCGCAACGTCGGCTTGAACGTAGGAATTCTGAGAGTTCAGACGAGCAACGTCTCCTTGGACGTAGGGATTCTGAGCGTTCAGACGCGGTTCTGTCGTACGGTAGTTTCGATTCTGAGGATATTTATACACGACGCCGGATGCGACGTGTGTGTTTTTAGCCATCCGAATGGCGGCTTTGGGAGGGGCTGGGAGCATCCGGCTTTGCCCGGGACACGAAACAAATGCAGCCTGACTAGAGGCTTGGAAGATTGCTATGACTACAAGTCTTCCGTTTGTTTTTTTGTTACCCGCCGGATGCTCCCTGCGAACCACCCTACGTCCCACCATGCAAAGCAGCCCGGCGGCGACTGCAAGGTCGCTCGCTGGAGTCTGCCCGGTTGGAAGTTCGTAAGGCATTGCAAAGGGGGTTACTGCGAAAATGCAATTTTGTGACGGGTTTATTTTCATCTTTTTTCACAGGGATGCATTTTTCCTGTCGGCGGGGCGTTTCAGACAAGCGATGATGCCATCGGTGGCGGCGTAAAGGAGCGGCGAATTCATTCGCCGACCGCCTTAGCGCGAAGCGCCCAATCCATTTGCGCTCCGCGTGCGTAGGTCGGCGAATAAATTCGCCGCTCCTTTACGCGTCTTCGCTCAAGCGAGGTAAACGGGGCGTGCTGGGCCATGCGGGGATAGGGCGTCCCCTCGCCTGCTGCGTGCTTTTTAGAAGCGGATGCTGACGGCGCGCCATTTGCCGTCTTGAAAGACGAGGTCGGCTGTCCAGGTGCTGGTGGAGGTGCCTTCGCGAATGGGGATGGTGATGCGTTGCCGGGCGCCGGTTTGCGCCTGGATGGGGCCGGGCTCTCCGGCGAGGACGGGGGCGCCGCCGCGGACGACGCCGACACGGAGGGCGGCGGTGTAGGCGGGGCGGTCGAAGACCCGATGCTCGGTGAGGTTGGAGCGCCAGCCGTTGTTGACCTGGATCACTTTGGTGGTGAAGAAGTCGTCGAGTCTGTCTGGCTGGCCGGCGACGGGTTCGGCGGCGAAGGCTGCGAAAAGCTCAAGCGCGAAGTTGCGTGCCTCGGCAGGTTCGAGGGTGCGAGGCTCCAGACTGTAAACTTTCTCGTGGTGGTAGCTTTCGCGCTCGATGGAGATGCCGGTGCCGGGGATGATGGTGCCCATGTGGGTGCGGCGGACCCATACGGCGGTGGCGTTGCGCTCGGGCGGGTCGGTAAATTCGAGGATGGTGGCGGCGTTTTGGAAGCGCAGGCCGTCTGCACCGCCGATATCGCGGGAGTCGGTGCCGAGTAATTTGGTCGTGCGATTGTCGGTGCGGGCGGCGGCGGCTTCGCGGGCGAGGTATCCGGCGACTTGGGCGCGGAGGGAGCGGCCGGGGCGGCGGAAATGGACCTCGGCGGCATAGTGGGCGAGGAGTTCGGGGGGGAAGACCTCCCATGCCGGCGGGGGGCCGGGGTAGAGGGCGCGGAAGACGTCGTCGGAGAGTCGGAGGTAGGTGAGCCGTTCATCCCGCCAGCGTTCGAGCGTTGCGAGGTGTTTCTTTTCTTCGCTAAGAGGTGCGGGCGGGTCGGTGGGCCAGAGGTGCCATGTGGTGATGGCGAGGGCGACGAGAAAGACGCCTTGCACCCGCTCGCGATGGTAGGGCCACCAGCGGAGGATGGCGACGCCGAGGGTGGTAAGGAGGGTGAGGCCGATGAGGGCGACGCTGCCGACCATGAGCCGGGGGATGAAGCCGGGGATGAAAGCGACTCTGTCGATTTGCCGGCCAAGGGGGTCGCCGGGGAGGCCGCTGCGCTGGATGAGCCAGTAGTTCTCGCCGCTTTTGGGCCAGGACCACGGAGAGACCAGATCGTCGCTGCCCCAGGTGGTGACGACGAGCCCGTGCTTCCAGGCGGGGTCGCCGGGTTTGAGCCATTCGTTGCAGACGTTAAACCATACGTCGGCAAGGAAGATGACGGGGAGGATGACGCAGAGGAGCTGGGCGATGGCGACGACGCAGGCGGTGCAGCGGTAGCTGCCAAGCTTCATGCCAAAGGGGGATGGGAGGGATTCACGCAGGGAGATGGCGCCGAAGATGAAGAGGCGGACGATTTGCCAGATGCACAGGGGGACCATGGCAAAGAGGAGGTAGGTGATGGCCTGAAAGCCGCCGGTGCACGGGGCGTGGGGGCCGACGAGGTCGATGGGCAGGGCGATGCGGGAGAGGCTGGTTTTCATCATGACGCCAAGGGAGGCGACGAAGATGAAGATGCCCAGAAGAGTCCACGCAGCATCGAGCAGGCGGATGGGACGGGTGACGACAGGGCTGCCGGAGTAACGTACCGGGGAGGCTTCGATTTCCCGAAGGGCCTCATCCATGTCGGCGACGGACTTCCAGCGTTCCGCGATGACCGGGGTGAGGGCTTTGCGGAGGACTTCGTCGATGCGGATATCGACGGGCCTTATTTCGGAGGCGGCGCGCCATGCGCCACGAGGCGGAGCGCCAGTGAGCATGTCGTAAAGGATGATGCCAAGTGCATAGATGTCGCCGCTGATGCCGGGGTGGTAGTCGGGAAGGTAGGCCTCGGGGGGGAGGTATTCGACGGTGCCTGCGATGAGGCCCGTCTGGGTGACGGTGAGGCGCTGGGTGCGTTCGTGGATGGGGCGGGCAAGGCCGAAGTCGGCGACTTTGAGATTCCCATCTTCGCAGATGAGGATGTTGCCGGGCTTGAGGTCCCTGTGAATGACCCCGCGAGAATGTGCATGCTCAACGGCGGAGGCCATCTGGTGGAAAAGGGCGAAGGCGCGGGCGGCGGCGAGGCCCTGGACGGGGATTTGGTGGGAGAGCGAGATGCCGTCCACATATTCCATGGCGAGGAAGAGCCCGCCGTTCTCGGTGTTGCCGGATTCAAGGAGCCGGACGATGTGGGGGTGGTCGAGGGAGCGAAGGGCGGTGGCTTCTTCTTCGATGCGCTCGATGGTGTCGATGTCCGAAGGGGAGGCAAACTTGATGGCACCAAGGACGCCGTCTCTCGTGCGCTTCGCCCGCCAGACGATGCCTAGGCCGCCCTGCCCGGCGACGTTGAGAAGCTCCCAGCCTGGCACGTCGGACTTATCCGGATCGCTCTCGGCGACGAGTATGCTGAGCAAGGCGGCGGGGTTTAATCCCCGAAGGTTGTCGCCGCCGGCACTGCCTTGCATTTTGTCGTTCATCTAAAGGGGATACTGGAAAAAGCCGTTTTTGTGACGGTCTATTTGCACAAAAGTTCACGAAGCTCCCGCCCGAGGAGAATTTCGGAGGTGATGCCCAGCCTCGCCGAGGCGAGATCGAGGAGGGTGCGGCGGTATCTTTGCCGCACACGGACGGCGGCCTGTCTCAAAGCGGCGCCCGTCACCCCGAGCGGCGGGGCGAGTTGCTCATAAGTGGCATCCTCCAGCGGCGACTCCAGTGCCGGGAGAAGGGCCTCGAACAACGCCCGACGCCCCGTTTTTTCATAATGGTCGCTGACACGGTCCAGCGCCTCATCCATCAAAGTCAGCGCCCACGTGCGCGCGTAAACATGGTCGGGACTGGTGGCATGAATAGCGTCGATGGAATAGGCGGATTCGACGCTGTCCCAATCGATGCCCACGGAGAAGATGTCAATGGAGCGCTTGAGGGTCTCCGTCTTCGTATATTCGCCGGCGAGGTAGTTTAAAAAGGAGGTAAGGAGCCAGGAGCGAAGTCTGCCGCGGGATTCGTCGGCCTGGGCGAGGAGATTGTTGGAGCACAGGCGGGCGAGGAATCCCTGGACACCATCGGCGGCTTCTTCGGGGGAGGCGCCGCGTTTTCGCGCCCACGCGTAAAGAGGATACCAGTAGCAGCCGAGCCAGTCGCCCAGCGCCGTATGGGCGATCGCAGCGCGGCGGACGAGCGACCAGCGCGTGCGGGGAAAGAGCCCGGTGCTTTTGAGGATGGGCGCGCCGGGAATGTCTTCGGGGACTGCGTCAGGTTGATTGGGAACGTCGCTCATTTCAAAAAGGGATGCAGATAGGCGCTAGAGCGAGCCGCGGCGCTTGATGTCGAGGTAGCAGTTGGCAAGGGCTGCAGGGAGGGCCGGGGCGGTTTCATCGAGGGTGAGAATCCCATGGTCGCGAAGGGCGCGCAGGAAGTTGCTGCGCTCTTCGAGATAGGAAAGACCCGCGCCGACGAAGAGGGCGTCCTCCAGCGTGGACACGGGCTGGCGAACTCTCTCGACGACGCCGCGTTCGCGAAGGTTCGCGACGACGACGAGGTGCTTGCGGCGGAGAAGCTGGAGGGGCGGAAGAAGATGTGCCGAGTCTTCGGTGCGTAAATTTGTAAGCAGGACGACCATTGCGCGGCGGCGTTGGCGCGCCATGAGTCGCTCGACGGCTTCACTAAAGTCGCTGGGCTCGGGCGTGGCCTGATAATCGTAAAGGTGATTGAGGAGGACGCTCATGGAATGCTGCCCTTTCACCGGAGGCATCCACCGGTTCGTCCCGCCGAAGCCCATGACGCCCACTTGATCGCCCTGGCGGAGGGCGATGTAGCTGAGAAGGAGTGTGGCATTAAGGGTGTGGTCGAATTGAGACAAATCGCAATCGATAGCCCGCATACGTCGCCCGCAATCGAGCAGAAAGATGAGAGTCTGATCGCGTTGTTCGCGGAATTCACGCGCAATGAGGATGCGTCGCCGGGAGGTGGCCTTCCAATCAATCTGCGAAAGCACGTCGCCATCCTGGTAGTCGCGCAATTGATGAAACTCGCGGCTTTGTCCCGCGATGTTTTTGGCAACAATGCCCATCTGGCTCGTCCGGTTGCTCATGGCGAGGAGCGTGTAGCGAACGACAGGCTCGTAGTTCGGATAGACTTTGACTTCCGTATCCTCCCCAATCCGGTAGGCCCGCTGCCACAGCCCCAGCGGCGATGTCTCGCGAACGTGGCACGCAGTAAAGGTGACGGGCCCGCGCTCGATGGCCGTGGCTTTGTAAGTGACGCGGGTCATTCCCCTGCCCTGCACCGTGCCGCTCCACGGGAGGTGCTCGCTGGTGATGGTCGGAGGCAGCCCGTCGAAGAACTCGGCGGCGACGGTGGCGCTGTTGGGATTGTGCAGCCCGATGGAGATTTCATTTTGAACCCCCAGCGCAAGTCTGCCGGGAAGCTGGCGCTCCAAAGTCATGCGCTTGCGCATGGCCAGCAGGGCGACGTCGATCCCCGCAACGCCCAGCAACATACCGCCCGCCATGGCGCACATCGTCGTGAAACGCGGCCACACCGCTGCGAGCACGCCGAGAATGGCGAGCGCTGCAACAAGGCGAATAAGGCGGCCGGCGGGGATCATCGATCAGCGCCGGGGTGCTTCGGTCGAGCGGATGATGGTCTCCAAAACCTGGTCCACGCTCTGCCCGCTGATGGCGAGCTCCGGCGCGATGGCCACACGATGCCGGAGCACGGGAAGAGCGGCCGATTTAATATCGTCCGGCGTAACAAAGTCGCGGCCCGCCATGGCCGCAAACGCCTTGCCCACCCGCACGAGTGCAATGGCCCCGCGCGTGCCCGCACCAAGGGCGATCCCTTGCGTGCTGCGCGTGGCGCGGGTCAGACGGACGGCGTAATTGACGACCTCCGGGACGACTTGAAGCGAACCGACGGCACGCTGAAGTTCCAGGACGTCCTGGACCGTGCAGACCTGCGACAGCTCGCTGATCTTGAGGCCGCCGCCATTTAAAAGATCATTCACCACGCGCTCCTCCTCGTTTATCTGAGGGTAGTCGATAAGCACCTTCATGAGGAACCGGTCGAGCTGCGCCTCGGGGAGCGGATACGTGCCCTCTTGCTCGATCGGGTTTTGTGTGGCGAGCGTCATGAACGGCGGCGCGAGGACATGGCTCTCGCCGTCGATGGTCACCTGCCATTCCTGCATGACTTCGAGCAACGCGGCCTGCGTCTTTGCCGGGGCGCGGTTGATTTCGTCTGCAAGGAGAAGGTTCGTGAAGACAGGCCCCTTCCGCACGCGGAACTCCTGGGCCGACATATCATAGAGCGTATGCCCGGTGACATCGCTGGGCATCAGATCCGGCGTGAACTGAATGCGCCGGAACACTCCGCCAAACGTCCTCGCGAGGGCGAGAATGAGATGCGTCTTGCCAAGGCCGGGCTTGCCCTCAACGAGCACATGCCCGCCCGCCAGAAACGCAGCGAGCACCTGGTCGAGAACATCGTCCTGCCCGAGAAACACCCTCCGCACTTCGGTGCGGATGGAATGAACGAGCTGCGCTGCGTGTGCGAAGAGATTGGGTTGTGGGTCCATGCGCAAAGGTTGTGTGGAATCGGCGGCGAAAGTCTAGTCGTCTGTTCACAAACCTCCGCATTTCTGCACGTCGTCCGCCCATGCGGGCGGGAACGCTCAATCCTTGTCGGGCGGCGTCTCCCCCGCAAGCTGGTCCTCGCCGTGGTCCGAGACGAGCGACGGACGGCCCACGATAAGCGGGTCCACCGGGCCGAGTTTCTGGAGATCTTTCGCAGTATAAGGCAACCGGTGCAGGAGGTAGCGCATCGCATTCAGCCGCGCGCGTTTTTTACAGTCGGACTTGATGACCGTCCACGGCGCATCGGAAGTATCACAGTGCATGAACATCGCTTCTTTCGCCTGCGTGTAGTCGTCCCATTTGTCGAGCGAAGCCATGTCGATCGGGCTGAGCTTCCACTGCTTGAGCGGGTGTGCGCGACGTTCTTTGAAGCGCCGCCGCTGTTCGTCGCGGCTCACGGAGAACCAGAATTTGAACACATGCACTCCGCTGCGGACGAGGTGCCTCTCGAACTCCGGCGTCTGCCGCATGAACTCCTCGTATTCGTAGTCCGAGCAGAACTTCATCACCCGCTCCACGCCCGCTCGATTATACCAACTGCGGTCGAAAAGGACGATCTCCCCTCGCGTGGGTAGATGCTCGATGTAGCGCTGAAAGTACCATTGCCCCCGTTCCAGATCATTCGGCTTTTCCAGCGCGACGACGCGGGCTCCGCGGGGATTGAGGTGCTCCATGAAGCGTTTGATCGTCCCTCCCTTTCCAGCGGCATCGCGCCCCTCAAAAAGGATGACCAACCGCTGCCCCGTTTCCTTTACCCAAGCCTGAAGCTTCAGCAACTCGACCTGACACCGATACTTCTGCCGCTCGTAGGCCCTGCGGGAAAGCAGATTGCGATACGGATAAGCTCCCTCGCGCCAGTCCCTGGCCAGCTCCGCGTCCGGATCAATCCCGTTGGGCGAAATCTCGGGCGCATCGAAAAGCACATGACGAAGAGTCTTCGCTTCATCGGGCGAAGCTCCTGCGACCAGCGCCCGGAGTTGCTCGATCGTCTCCCCCGGCGGCTCCCCTTTCGCGTGGCGCGCAAGCAAATCGGACAGGGTCATCGACGCCACAGTCTGGTGCGCCGCCGTCCGGCGCGTGGTCACATAATGCTCAATCCCCCGCGAAGTGAGCGAAGGCGAATGATCGCCCTCCTTAATCCGGCGCGGGGTTGCGCCGTTCGGCGACGGCTTTCGTTTGGCAGGCGGTTTTCTGACAGTCTTATTCTTTTGCATAGCGTCTTCAGAATGTCACATGGCGCAGCAAAAAGCCCCACCAAAACTGTCCAACACTGCCCATTAAAAGACCGTCCGACCACGGCGTTCTAAGGCTTCACGACTCGCACTCTTCCAAAATATTGCGCTCCAACCGAAGGCGCGCGCCATGTTTGGGTGAGCGTGCCATTGCCGTTGTTCACGCTCGTTACCAATGTGCCGGTCGCTGCGAATGGCGTGGTTGCGAGATTGTCGGTGAATTCCACGGCGTACGAGATGTCGGACGGATCGCTGACCCGCGTGAACGTGAGCGTGAGGAATCCGCTTGGGTTTGTGCTGGTCGGGAGCGGCGATTGGCTGCTCGTGCCGGGGAGCCCGTTTAGCGCGTATTCGAGCAGGTTCGTGATTCCGTCGCCGTCGTCGTCGTCCGTCAAAATGCCGGCGCTGTTTGGGGTGGCCCACGTCGCGTAGTTTGCGCGGTCGTCGGTGCCGGGGCTTCCTCCGGCGGCGAAGCTTGCGCGCCAGTTTGTGCCGACGCTCGGATTTGGGCGCGTCTCCGGCGCGAGCAGGACGAGCGATGGACCGGTGCCGTCGGGCGTGAGCGGCCAAGGCGCGACGTCGTCGTAGGTCATCGTGTAAAATGCCAACGCAGCGTCGCCGTACTTGATGTTAAGTTGATCGCCGCCGTTGCTGAGCTTGTTCCCGGTCTGCCACGCGCCTGCGACGGGCTTGCCGCTGCCGTAACGGGTATTGAATGCAGCGGTGTTGTGGACGATGAGAATGCTCGCGTTTGCGGCGAGCGTCGCACCGACGGGGAATGTAAAACTCACGCCCTGGCTAAAGCGCACCTCGCCGATGTCGAGCGTGCTGTCGCCGACGTTGCGAAGCTCGATGTAGTCGAACGAATCGTCGTCCCACACTTGGCCGAGTCCTGCTGCGATGGACTGCTCTGCGGGAGTCGGGTCGGCCGCGTGATACATGATTTCGCTGATGACGAGATTTTGCGCGAGCACCGTGGTATCGACGGCTCCGGCGGTGAACTCGGCGGCCGCGCTCCACAAGCTCCACCGCCCGGTGTTGTCCTGCATCCGCACGCGGGCGCGGTAACGCTTGCCGGGTTCGCACGATGCAGCAGGAAAGCGATACTGGCTGCCAAATGTCGCGAGCGTTCCGCTGTCGTGCCGCGCATTAATTTCAAGCAGACGCTTCACGCCGACGGTCCAAGTCGGCGAGGTATTCACCTCCGCGACGCGCCATTGAATGCCCGCAAACGTGCCCGCGCCCTGCGGGTCGCTGAATGCGGAGGCCGTGAAGCGAAGATCGTTCACCGGATTTCCGACGGTGCCGCTGTAGGTGATGGTTGGCGTGGCGGGATAGATGGAACTGTTTTCGCCGAGACTGTTGCCGAGCGTGTCGAGAAATGCCGCGGTGCCGCCGACGCCGATGTTTCCACCGGGCCATGTGCTGCCGTTGTTATTGGCGTCGAACGCGAAGTCCTTCATGCTCGCCACGTAGAGGTCGAGCGCGGTTTGGCCGACGGAGTTCAGCGCGGAGTTGTTCGGGCCGTTGAGCCCGCCGAAATTTCCGCTCGCGGCGGGCGCGCCGTTCGACGGATGCCACCGGAGAAACTCTGCATTCACAATCGGCCGGATGATCTCCGCGAACTCATCGATGAGCGGATTCACTTGTTCCGACTGCCACAGCAACCGCCGCACTTCGCGGACCTGGTTGAAGTAGTTCGGCCAGAGAGTCGGGTTCGTGGATGCGTCACCGCCGGGGCTCGCGCTGTCGTTAAAGAGCGCGTTGTGAACGATGTCGTGGCCGTTGTTCCAAGTCGGTCCCCACGTCGCATCCACGTCGTTTGGCAGATACCAAAGGACGCCTTTGTTGCCGTTGCCTGCGTTGTAGTTCGGGTAGAAATACCAGCCGCCGTTGTTGTCGCCGCTCGGCCAATAGTCGTAGTGCCGGATCGCTTCGCACAACGCATGGTAGCGGCTCCACAAATCGAGATTCACGCGGCCGGTGATGTAGGCAGGCGTGCTGGTGCCTTTGAGATTGTTGAAAATGTCGTCGTGGTCCGAGCCATCGGTCGTGCCGAACGTGGACTGATAGCGGAACTGGAGCAGACCGGCCGTGCCGTCGCGCGTGAGTTTGTAGAGGTTCCCCTTTTTCAAATCGTGCGCCTTCAGGAAGCGGCGATCGTAATCCTCATGCACCCACATGAGGCCCCAGAAATCGCCGTTCCAGCGGTCGGGCTGCTCGGGGGTTTGCATGATGGTGCGGAAGTGCGACCAATGCCCGCGCGGGGCCGGAACTCCGAGTTGATTGAACAAATGCATGCTCACCATTTCGTTCAGAGAAAACGTGTAGCTCGCCCGGTTTTCCCACAGGTTTTCCGTGATCATCGTGGACCACTTTTCCGGGTAGTCGCTGCCGGAATTATCCACCGCGTCGAACTCGTAGCCTTTGTGAAAGTAAAACTTGAACGCCCGCTTCGCACTGCCCGCGCCGCCTGTGCCGGAGGCCGTGTAGCGCCCGTTCGCGCCTTTCAGCCGGTAGGGAATGTGATCATACACGACGCCGTTTGAGACGAAACACGCCTCCCAGTTTTCGAAGTTCCAGCTCGTACCTGCGGTGATGCGTTGTGCCGCGTTTGCGTCGTAGGCCACGCATTGATCGTAGTCCGCCTTGCGCGTGAGGAAGTGATAGACGGGCAGCTTCTGCAAATCCGCCGAACTCGTGCCCTCGTAGGCCGGCACGCCGTTGTAAACAAAGCATGCAAAGTTCAGCGAAGGGTCGCCGATATACGGCACACGGGCCGATGCGCCGGAATTGTCCGCGGTCGTGATGCGGTAGCGCACGAGCGTGCGATTTGCCTGTGGCGGAATCGAGCCCGTCCAAATGCCATCGCCGCCGAGGAAGTCGTCGCCGGTGCCGTCGTCGTTCATCGCGACCGTCGTCCAGTTTGCGGGCAACTCGAACGCCGGATTTGGGTCGAGTGGCGCGGCGACGTTCACGAAATTCGAGCCGACGACTGCTTTTGGAAGCGTCGAGGGAATGAAGTTTCCCGCCGTGACAATCTGATACGCGAGCGATGCCGACGCCACGCCCTGCGGGTCGGTGATGCGTGCAGTGACGACAATGGAATCCGAGCTCGTCGGCGATTGCGGCGTATGATTCACGCTGCGAATCGCCGGCGCCGCGACTGCCGAGAACTGAAGGTTCTGCGCGCCGGGCGACGCGATTTCGTTCAAAGACACCGCCTTTTTCAACTCAAGATTGAACGAGAAATCCGACGAGGTCTTCACGTCGTTCGCCGCAAGAATCGCGATGACGTTTGTGCCTGCGACAAGGTTGTAAGTCGTCGTGTCGGTGATCGTGTAGCTCGCCCAATTGTTCGGGGCGGCCTCGTGGTTCGTGAAAGCGACGCCGCCGATGACCGTCGCCCCCACCGCATGGGACGGCGTTCCCGCTCCGCAGAAAAAGCGCGCCGCCGCAGGGAGCTCCACACCGTTGATATACACGATGCAGCCGTCATCGACATACACGCGCAGCGCGAAAGCCGACGGAATCTCGCCTGCGGAAAGCGTAAATTCTTTTCGGAAATACACCGCTTGATAGCCGGTCTGCGCGGGCGTCACGATTTGCTGCATGTCGTTGAGCAAGACCGCGTCGTCGTTATCCGCATATCCGAATCCGAAATACGGCGTCGTCGCGTTGCCCACCGTCGTCGTGCCGTCGAGCCAGCCCGTGATGTCCGCGCCAACGCGGTCTTTCCAGGTCGCCGATGGCGCGGTCGTGCCCTTGAAATACTTCCAGCCGCTCGTCGCGGCGGCCACATAAGTGACATCCGGCGCAACTGCACCTGTGCCTTTTGCCGCAGCCCAGTTGCTGCCGTGCGACTCGTCGAGCCCGGGGTTGATGAGTTCGATGGAAGAGCCTTCGCCATTCCCCGCTGAGGGCCACGGAGAACGGTTCTCGTAGTCCACTTCCGAGACGACCACATCCGCCGCATTGCGCAGGCGCACCGTGCCGCCGTCGTTCGAGAGATTGTTCGCTTCCTTCGATCCATCGGGATACGTCACCGTTGCATTGTCCCAAGGGCCGAGAGCCGTCTTCCCCCAATAGCTGAGAATCGTCGCGGGGTCCTCCGCTACGACGAGATACGCACCTGCGGCCAGCGTCGTGCCCGCTGCAAACGTGTAATTCACTTCGCCCGAGAGCCGCCAACCGGCGAGATTCACAGCCGCGGTGCCGTCGTTGTATAGCTCTACGAATGAATTGCGGATGTTGTTCACCGCGCTGTTGTAGTGAAGTTCGTTGATGACGATGCCGCGCGTTTTCGGAACCACGGTGAGCACAAAAGAACCTTCGACCGTCAGCCCGCTTGCGTCCGTCGAGCGGATGCGGATTCGCTGCGGCACGCCCGTCAGTCCGGCGAAAGAAACCGCCGCACGAAGCTGGTGTCCCACGATGGTAAAGTTCGCATTTTCCTCGCTGCCCGCGCCGCTCACGAGCGTGAATGTATGAGCTTCACCGACGTTTGGGTCGGGACTGGAAATCGTGGAGAGAAAATCGCCCGTGACATTTTCCGGTCGGATCGTCGTGTCGTTCACCACCACGGAAGTCGGCGCAAGCGGCGGCGTGAGAATCGTGAACCGCACAGTCGCCGGAGCCGAATCGTATTTGCCGTCGTTCACCTTGAACGTGAACTGATCCGCGCCATACACGCCAGTCGTCGGCGAAAAAGTCCGAGAGGCTCCGGTGCCCGCATCGAGCGTGCCTTTCGTCGGCGGAGTGACGATGATGTAGCTGAGCGTCCCGCCGTTCGGATCGTTGCCTGCGAGCGTGATATTCAGCGGAGTTTCGCCGGGAGTTGTCAGTCCCGCCTGACTCGATGCTGTCGGAATCCCAGGGTCAGCCGAAACATTGGCGGTCGCGGTATTCGTCACATTGTTCCCGCCCGTCTCGATGGCGCGAAAAGTCCACGTCACTGTTTGCGCAGTGCCTGCGAGATCCGGCACGACCGTATTAAAAACTCCCGTCGCCGCAGAGCCGCTGCTCACCGTCGTCGCGCCGTATTTTATCTCATAACTAAAAGTGCCAGTGACGCTCGTCGTGTTCACCGACCAGTTCAGCGCAATCGCGGCACCCTCATAAGCCGTCGCCGGCGCAGCGGTGAACGAATTGATGATCGGCCCCGCAAGCGGAGATCCTCCGGAAGCGAGCGATTGCACCTCTGCGGCGCTCAGCGCGTTGTTGTAAATTGCGACATCGTCAATCAGGCCATTGAAAAACTCGCCGTTGTTCGTGCTGCCGATGCGGAAGTTTGTAGCCGCCGCGCTGTTTGCTCCGGGAGTGTCCTGCGCGACTTGCGTGCCGTTTAAATAAATGCGCCGTGTTGTGCCGTCGTATGTCGTCGCGACGTGGTGCCAACTCCCATTGATGAGGTTCGTCGCGAGCCCGGTCGCATCGAGATCCGCGCCCCACCAGTAATGGCGGAAGCCGTTCCCACTATCGAACAACCGGAACGCGTTCACCTGTCGCGTGGCACCGTAATTTCCCCAACCCACGATCCCCTGCGGACCGAGCACGTTCGGCTTGATCCATGCGGCCTGCGTGTAGCTGCTGTTGCCGATTGGCAGGTTGTTCACCGTGCCCGAGAGAAACTGCCCGCCGCCGCTTAGTGCCAGACCGCCGCCCGTTTTCCCGCTCGCCGTAAATGTCGCGCCCGTCGCAGTGAGCACGGTGCCGCCAGCGGCATCAGTCCCAAGCGTGCCCGCGCTATTAAACGGCCAATATGCGACGAGGCCTGCGTGAGCGACGGTCGAGAGAACGGCGGCAACGCCGAGAGCAACAAGACGCGGGAAATTTCTGAGGATGCGCATAGTTTCGATAGTGATTGTTTCGAATCTAAGGCCTGTTCATGGCATGCACAAGCGCTGCATCCCCACCTTTCCCTATTCGGAATCCACATCGCACCGGCGCTGCCGGGTGCCGCTTAATTCGGCAGCTTTGCGAGATACTTTGCCGGATTCTTCCGGAACTTATCCACGCACGGTTCGCAGCAGAATTTGATCGTGCGGCCTTCATGGACGATCGATTGTTCGTCGCCCATGGAGTCGAGTGCGTTGTCCGTGACGATGCACGTTTTGAGCGGATACGGTCTTGCGCCGCCGACGCTGGCTGTGGTCGTGGCACAGGAAGTAAGGAAGCCGAGACCGAGAACGGCGGCGGCGATGATGTGTAGTTTTGTTTTCATGTTTTGTGTTGGTTAAAATCGGAATTGAATGCCTGCGCCGACGCCGTGATCGGAGTCATACGAAGAGATGAGCGAGAAGTGCTGACTGAGCGTGTAAGTTAGCCCCACGTTCCAGTCCCACTCGGTGTGCGTGTCGTATTCCACCTGCCCGAATGCCCCGAGCCTCGACGTGAGCTGGAACTGCTTTTCCAGACCAAATTTGAACGCCCCTTCGGAATCCACCGACACCGAGCCATGCACCATCCCGGGCAGCATGTGCATGACGCCGGCAAAAGCCCGGTCCGTTTCGTCCTCTTTATTCGTGAAGCGATAGCCGGCAAACGCAGACCACTTTGGATTGATGTATCGGTGCCACATCGCATCCACCGTGTATTCAACTTCCGGCATCGAGTGCGTGTGGACCCGCCCGCCGTGATGCCGCATCGGCTCGGTCTCTTGGTCGTGCCCCCAGCCGAGGTGCCACATCGCGCCAAAATCATTGCGCCCTTTTTGAATCATCGCGTTCCCCATGCTCATGTGCGATTGCAGCGAGCCGTCGATCATCAGCATCGACATCTCGTGGTCCGCGAGCGCCAGACGCAACGCTGCGGGCGATTGGCCGTTTTCATACTGCACGACCCGGCCCATTCCTGCGTGCATGTGATAAAGAAGGTGGCAGTGAAAGAGCCAGTCCTTCTCCTCGTTCGCAAGGAACTCAATCGTCCGCCGGCTCATGGGCGGGACATCCACAGTGTGCTTGAGCGGCGCGTCCTTCGGTGGATGATCCGGGTCCATCAGCAGCCGGAAAAAGTGCCCGTGCAAGTGCATCGGATGCGCCATCATCGTGTCGTTGATCATCTCGAAGCGCACGACCTCGCCTCTTTTTATAGCGATGGTGCTCTCCTCGGTGATCGTCTTTCCATCGATGCTCCAAAGGTAGCGCATCATGTCTCCGGTGAGGTGCATTTTGATGGTGCGCGGCCGGGCCTTCGATGCGAGCACGGTGCTGTGGGTTGCGCGGAGTCTTCGGTAAGGTGGGAGCGGCGCGGCCCGCTCAGTAGCGAGCGCCTCTGCGTCGGAGATGCCGCCTTTTTCATCCAGTTGATCCAACACTGCGGCCAGTCCCGCGTTCATGCTGTATCCGTCCGGACGCGGAAGAGTCGGCGCGGGATGCGGTGTTCCACTTCCGAAAAATGCGGAGGCATAGCCGGTGCCATCCTGCGCCGTCGCACGCACCTCCCATTGCCCGGTCGGCGGCACTTTCACCAGCAAGTCGTAGGTCTCGCCCACGCCGATGAGCAGCCGCTTCTGCCGGATGGGTCGCACGGGCATTCCGTCATTCCCAGCGATCGTCAGTGGTCCCGAAGACGACTCGACGTAGAAGTAGGTCGAAGCACCCGCATTGATGACGCGCAGCTTCATCGTCGCCCCCGGTGCGCCCGGAAGTGCAATGCTCCGGCGACCGTTGACGAGGAACGCATCGTAAGCCACGTCGGAAATATCCATCGGCATCAGGCGCGACCACTCCCGCTTGAAATAGCTCTTCAGATTTCCCGTCTGAGCAGCGCCAAGGATGCTCTGCGCAGTTCCTTTCTTGATATTGTACCAGTCGCTCCCGCGCATCAGCGTCTTCATCACGGAGTCCGGATTCTCGTTGGTCCAATCAGATAGCAGGAGAACGTGGTCATTCGCCGAGGCAGTCGCGCCTTTCGGCAAAACGACGATCGCGCCATACAAGCCCCGCTGCTCCTGCAATCCGGTGTGCGAGTGATACCAATAAGTCCCGGTTTGCTTGAGCGGAAATTCAAATGTGTGACTCCGTCCGGCAAGGATTGGCGGCGTCGTGACGCGCGAAATTCCATCCTGTTCATTCGGCACGAGCAGTCCATGCCAGTGCGTGCTCGTCTCATCGCGAGGCAGTCGATTGTGGACGCGAATGCGCGCCGTATCGCCGATGGTAAAACGCAGCGTCGGCGCGGGAATCCCACCGTTGATTGTAAGCCCTCGCACCGGTTTGCCTGCGGGCGCGACCGTTTCTTCGGCGATGGTGAGGTCATACTCCACAACCTTTCCGGAAGCGGCGTGAAGAAATGCCAGCAGTGCGATTGAGATGACGCGTAACATATGCGGTTACAGTTCGCGTGGCGGCACGGATTGGACGTGCCGCCGCACGAGAACGGTTACTTTTTGGCCTGGGCGTCCTTCACGGTTTTCGTGTGTTTGGCCGCATTCGCCTTGAACTTCTTTTCGCAGCTCTTGCAGCAGAGCCACACGTCGGTTCCTTCGTGGGTCACTTTAAACGGCGTCATTTCACCGCTTCCGAGTTTCTCGCCCGAGACGACGCAGGTCGTCAGCGGGTAGTCCTTCGGGATGGCGGTTTCAGCGGCTAAAGCGCTCCCAAGGAGCACGGCGACGGCGGCAATAATGGATTGGATTTTCATGATGTTGTTTTTTCTTTTGGTTTGCCTGCCTGAACAAGATACGTCCGTTTCGCATGGGCAGATCAGCACGCACACGGACGATGCAATGAAACAGCACACCACGGGCGCATGAGCGTGGTGTGGGCGATTGCGGCAAGCGCCTGAATTCCGATAAAACCGGAGCGCGCGCCGCTAGACGATGAGCGGCGGAGCGTGCGAAAGCAGGCTCTGCTGAAGGACGAGTTCCGAAAATGTAGAAACTCGCTCCGGCGGCCCCGAATCCGCGAAAGCGGGCGCAGAATCTTCCGCCGGGGTCGGGAATAGAAACAACGTCTCGGCAAATGTCAGAACCACAGCCCACACAGCAGGCTGATTGACATGAACAACGTCCGGCACAACGGCCCGCATCGTCTTGCAGCACTCCATGGCCGACGGACATTGCGTCGGTTCCTGGTGACCGGATGTGTGCGTCTTCGCGCAGCAGCTTTGTGCATCCGCGTGCGAGCGGACGACCATCGCCCCGAGAGCGCAGTGATTGGAAAGCACGACCCAGCCCATCATCGTCACCACGACGACGAACACGCGAACCCAAAAGCTGGCGCCGTCCCCTTTCACGACGAACATCGTATCATGCTGCCCTTCGGTGTCAAACACGCTGACCAAATACGCCTTGCCAGTCCTAGCTCCCCATCACGTCGAAGCTCATCATTGCTCCGCTCCGCTTCGCGTGTTACCTCCCCACGAAAATCCATGAGCAACGATCAACGCCACCACTCCACCGCGTCCGCTTTCTTTCTCCCAATCACAGATAGGCTACAACATCGATGCCCGACGGGCGGAGGCGGATTGTTTTTTGAAGGGCTGCGCCGGTGAGTCGGGACGAAACCATCATTGCCGCCACCCGCCATTGGGTGGAGCGAGCTGTCATCGGGCTGAATCTGTGCCCCTTCGCGAAAGCCGTCGAACGTCGTGGGCAGGTGCGTTACATCGTGAGCTGGGCGCAGACCGAGGATCAGTTGCTTGCGAACCTGCGGGATGAGTTGCATCACCTCGCGGCAACGCCGGCGGAAGTGACGGACAACACCCTGCTCATTCATCCCGGCGTTCTACAGGACTTCTTCACATTCCAGAGTTTCCTCCCGCGCACCGGGGCGGTTATCCGGAAGGCCGGTTTTGACGGCGTCTTCCAAATCGCGAGCTTCCATCCAGACTACGAGTTTTCCGACGCAGAACCCGACAGCCTTGGCAACCTCACCAACCGCGCGCCATACCCCACGCTGCACTTGCTGCGCGAAGCGAGCATCACCGCAGCGGTTCGCGCCTTTCCTGCCGCGGAGACGATCTACGAAAGGAATCTCGCGACACTAAACTCTCTCGGCCGCGAGGGCTGGGAGGCATTAGGCATCAAGGCAGCCGCCGATGAAAATGAGGAGGAACCGGACACCAAGGGATAACGCCGCGCCCGTCCGCCCCTTTACTCTTCGCGATTGCAGGTCGGGAATCGTGGCTTAAAAACCTCGGAACACTTCGGGAACAGTCGATAAAACTGAATATGTCTCGACCATTTCGTCGGTGCTTTTTTCTTTTTTACCGCCCGACCCCGTTTCCTGGAGCGCCGCCGGGAATGCTCGGCTCCCAGTTCAGCCATTTTTCCGTCACCCGCCCCAGCACATCGTATTTCCAGTGCGTGTTGTTTCCCACCGCATCCACCAGCGTATCGATGTCCGCGCAGCAACTCCCGTAATCATACTGGATGGATTTGCCGCCCGGCGTCTCCACTTTCGTCACACGCCGGTTGCCGTTGTATGAGGGCATTAAGGGCGGCGATAAAATGGAGAATTATTCAGCGTTATCGGGTGTTATTTTTCTTTCATGCCGCCTGACCCCTTCTCCCGCTTCCCCACGCTGGGCTCGTTCTCAGAGTTTCTCTTTCTCTTCGTTTTGGTTACATGTTCTAGTTTCCTCTCTGTCTGTGTTTATCTTGGCGCAATGACCCCGTTTCCTTCACCTTTTGCCTTCTCCCCCATTTCCCCCCGTTCTCTGGTGTCATGTCACATCCACGCCATTTTTCTTCATCTCCCGTTCGAATTGCGTAACCCAGTCCCTCAGAACGCCGTAGAATTGGGACGCAGGAATAACAACATCCCGAAACACATAACCGTTTTGTGCAATTAAGCGGACCCCGCCATCGCAGTCGAACTGCCATACGCAACTACCATCATCAAACGCTTCACTGCAATACCAATGCCACCCAGAGCGCGAATCTCGGAGCGCATTGATGAAACATTCCACATCCATTCCATAGAATGACTTTCCAGAGACGTTTTCACCGTTTCGTGCATCGTTGATGATTGAAATGAGTTTTCGACCATCGGGTTCACTTGAGAATGTCGCGACATGCTTTCCTGCGTCCGCTGATCGCCTTTTGGTTTCTCGAAAGGCACTCCCCAATGTTGTTGCATCATCAGCTATCAGACCAAATGCCTCTCCGTTAATAAATAGCGTGTAGGAACCGAGCGCTAATAATGAGTTTGATGGGTAGAATTCGCTAATTCTCGTCCTGATTGCGAATTGTTCCGGTTTACCTGCGGCGATCATTTCCCCTTAAGTCCTTTCAGTGTTTCGCGTGAAGGCATCTGATTCTGGTGGAGACCATGTTCACACCTTGGGTGATTTGAGCCACTCCAATGAAACGTTCCATCATTCCCATCGCTGAATCGATGAATCACTCCATTATCGTCGAGTGCGTATCGCGAACCATTCCCATCCAACACGGAGCGTTGCCAAAGATCCTCACAATTTTTTGGCTCTGGTGTCTTCGAATTAGGATGATGCTTTGGATTGGTCACACGTCTTGGAGCTGCTGGGGGAGAGGGGACCTTAGCTATTGGAACTGGAGGCCGTCCGGCTTTGGGTCTCCTCCCCCCGAAGCCGGATAGCAGCGGGCCCACACCTTGTTCTTTTTGCTCCGCCAACCCTTCGTTGAAGCCTCGCCAAAAACTACTCGCGAACGATCCGATTGCTTCGCCGATCACTACAAAGGGCAAAGCCATTCCTTTATGATACCCTTCGCGGAACTCGCTTGATTCAGCGTACTGGTGAGGAAGAGCAAAAGCAACCAACCCCAATGGATCCACCGCTTGCAACGGCCCATTCCCGACATACCCATACAAATTAATCCCCCCATCCTCCTCAATCGGATCCCTCGAAATCCACCGTCCCAGCTCCGGCGAGTAAGCGCGGTAGGGAGCGAGGACGAGGCCGGAGCGGGCGTTGGTGTAGTGGCCGGTGAACCCAAAATCCGCATCCAAGTCACCGCCGAGCTTTGTGCGGATTCCGTAAGGCGTGTAGTCGTAGTGGGCTCGCACGTTGCCGTTGCTGGCATCCACCAGTTCGCGGATGCTTCCGAGGTGGTCCCGCGTGTAGAGCAGTTCCACGGTGGTAGCGGATCCCGTCTGCTTTCGCGTTTCTCCGTTTGAATAGTAGTAGCGGTCTTCGGTTGCGAACCCGCCATTCGTCACAATTCGTTCCCCGACGATCTCCAGCCCCGCCCACCGCAGGGTCCGATCCGCCACTGTCTGTGAGCCGAATCTCTCCACCAGTCTTGTCCGTCGATGATACGGGTCGTAGGTGAACGTCACCTCCCCAATCGCCGAGCCCGCCACCCGCACGAGGCGGTTCTCCGCGTCCCACTCATAGCTGCGGATTCCATCGCTCGTCATATTACCATCGGCATCGTACTGGATGGGCGTGACGGCTCCATCCCCGGACCCGATCGACCCGAGCGGCACACTCAGGATTCGCGTCGTGCTCTGCGCTGTCGTTCCCTGCGGCACTTCCGCCTGCACGGCTTCCACTTTGAACTTATTGTTCCCAACGCCCACATTTACACGCGCCTTCCAATTCACCGCTCCACCCGGCGGCGTCGCCGCCACCGCCTGACCGACGGGATTGTTGTTTTGGTCCAACTCCCTCACCGTCACATTGCTTTTCACGCCCGCCCCTCCCCGCAGTTCCATGGCCCCGCCGAGTTGATACTGCGTGAGCTGATTAAGCTGGTTCCGGCCCCACTTTCTCACCGTGCCACCCCGCTGCTCGCTGATCCGGTTCCCCGCATCATCATATTGGTAAAACTCCAGCCCGTTGGATGTCCCGTTGGTCGCCGAATCCACCGTCTCCAGTTGTTCGCTCGCGTCGTAACCCATCGTCCACTGCGTCACATTCGCCCCGAGCGTTCGCGACCACGATTCCAAGCGCCCCACCGCATCGTACCCATAAGCCTGCTTCGTGTAACTGGCCGCGTTCGTTCCCCACTTGTTCTCGATCTTCTCCAGCCGATGCTCGCCCACAACGTCCGTGTTGTACTCGTAGTCCGTCCGCAAACTCTTGATCTTCGTCCAAGTCACACGCCTCGTGTCCTCGTGGTAGTGGATCTCTTCCGTGCCCAACGGATTGCTCACGCTCGTGAGCCGCCCCAGATCATCCCACGCGCTCGTCACGGAACCGATACTCTGCGTGCCCACTTCGAGACTGCGCCCGGCCACCCTCCCCAGAAAATCATACGTATAGCTCACCGAATGCTTCGACACGGTATTCACCGTCGCAAGATTCCCGTCCCCATAAACTCCGTCTGCCGGATTCACCGGCACATACGTGTACTGCTCCATCCACGTCGCATCGGTATTTTGAACCTGCTTGGGCCGCATAAAGAGCGACTCCGCAAGCGCCTCGTAGTCGATATGCACATCCGGCGTCGGAGCCGTCCCGAGCTGGACTGCGTATTGAATGTCTGTCATGCGCCCAAGTGCATCATACACGATGGACCGCAAATTACCCCTCGCATCCGTCGTTGTGACGGCCCTTCCCACAGAATCATACTGGTTCCACTTCACCCGCACCGCCGGAGCGCCACCCGGAATGCTCGTCTCCCAGTTCAACCATTTTTCCGTCACCCGCCCCAGCACATCGTATTTCCAGTGCGTCTTGTTTCCTGCCGCATCCACCAGCGTATCGATGTCCGCGCAGCAACTCCCGTAATCATACTGGATGGATTTGCCGTCCGGCGTCTCCACTTTCGTCACACGCCGGTTGCCGTTGTAGGTGTAGGCTGTTTTTTTGTTCTCAATATCCCAAGCCTCTTTCACGTCCAGATTCTCCCAAACGACGTGTTCGGTCTTTTCATCGGGATGCGTGACGGAGGTCACACGGTCCAGCGACGCAAGAATGTTCCCCCCGATGGCATCATACCCGAGCGTCGTAATCAGAGCGTCTGGAGCGATAATCTTCCAGATGCGGTCGAACTGATCGTATTGAAACTCGGTGGTGATTGGTGCCGTCCCGCCCAATCGCTTGAGCTTTTTCCGTTGCCCGTAGGAACTCGACGTAGCGAGGTCATCATACTCGATCTCGTACTGGTTCTTAATCGTAATTCCACGACGCTGATCCAGATTTATTGGCTGCCCCCGGTTATTATAAACGATGTGAGTCTCCAAGCCATCCATCGCGACGATTTTTGTCGGGCGCATGTGGTCGTAAGTCTCATACGTCACCAGCGTATGCTCTTGATTCAATGCCGGGGCTTTAATCTTCACAGTGTGAAGCAACTTCGACCCGGCGTGCAGATTCCACTCAACGATCCGACCGGAACCATCGTCCAACCACCAACCGTCCGCGCCCGAATTTGCCGAGATCGTCCGCAAGGACTCATCCGGTTGCATCTGAGTGATCCCCGTCGCTTGGTTTGAAGCGCCAGCGATACCGGGAGTCATTGGATTGGCGTACGATGCCCAGACCCGATTCACGAGCGGATCTTTTGTGCTGCGGGGGAATCGGCAGTTGAGCACCGGTCGCCGAATCAATACTCCACTGGATGGCTCGCGCATTCTCCAAAGTCAGCCCGGCTTGATACGCCTGATTGTCCCAGTAGAACGAATAGGATCCTGCTCGCGCAGCAAGTTGTTCCGGCGTCCCTGGCTCGCTTGCCAGATCCGACACCGCCACCGAGGGTCGATATTCCACCCTCGATGCGCGACCCATCGGGTCAGTGATCTGGAGATACTTTCCGCCCCCCCCGACGAGATTGCCACGCTCGAAACTGGTGCTTCCGTATGGCGTGGTAATGGATTCGATGCGATCTTCTCCCAAAACGTATCCGAACTGCGAAGTCACACCCACCGGATCCGTCAGCTTTTGAAGGCGCTCCCCGACATAGTCCATGACGACCACCCGCCCAAACGGATCGGTGATGGACGTGATCCGCATCGGGTGCGATGGATCGTTGTGCTGGATGGTGGTGGCCTTATTCGTGGCATCCGTGATCTTGCTCAGACGCATTCCGGCACCAAGCGGAGTCCACGTGAGCGTCACTTTCAGCCCATCGACATCCTTGACCTCCCGGAGGAATAAACGCTTCCGACCCGAAAAAGTGCCCCCGCCAATACTGTAAGTCTCGACGATTCCGTTTGAGAGACGGTGTTCGTAATTTTCGGCACTCATGCGGAAAAGCCGGTCTTTCCCGTAGCCTCCTTTCGGGCCCTTTCCCCCTTCACCTCCAAAACTCGCACGCCCTCCTTTCCCCGTATTGAGTATGTCGTCCTCGGCGACATCCTCACTGACATCCAAATACTGCACCCAATTGAGCGACCATCCACTCGAAAGATTCGACACAAGCGGGTTCATCGCCTGGCCGGTGGCATGAGTTAGAGCTACCTGAGCCGACGGACCGATCGGCGCACGATAAGGCAGAGGTCGATCGATTACGCTCATTCCAAGGGTGTAAGGATCGATATTGTAGTAGGCCATCCCGTAAAGGGCTCCCTCGCCCTTATCCGAATTCATCGCGGAACTCGGGCACGAACCGTCGGGATTCGGCATGATTCCGAAGGCTAATTGAATCGTCTGCCAGATCACCTGCCCGAGCGAGTTGCAACTGCACTCCTGGCAGGCGCCCGGCGGTTGATCGGTCGGAGGGGGTGGTGGTGTGCCGGTACCGCCGCCGGAGCCACTGTCAGTGAGAGTGTGATTCGTGATCGTGACGGTTGGCGGATCGTAAATGTTGGGGTCGTAAGTCTGCGTGGAGTTGGTAATCGTAATCCCAAACAGGTGCGCTTGCGAAGGATCGATAGATTGGCCGTTCATGGTAATAGTAACCGTGTCCTCTCCCACAAGTGTGGTTACGCCGTTCCCTGACGAATTATGGGTAACGAGATTAATCGCGAAGCCCGGCCAAACTGAATGGGTTTCATTAACGGTCCTCACAGTGAGACCATAATGCTCGGGATAGTCCCCGAAACAGTGCCCGCAAAAAGTGGAGAGGAGGCAAACGACGGCGGAAATTAGTGAGGAAACAGAGGTTGTTTTCATAGATTGAATAAAAGGTTTGGGGTTCAGTTGATCCAAGCTGCGGTAATCGGTAAGACGATGGTCAGGACCGGCTTCGCACTTCTGGGATCGGAGCCCGCAGCCATTTCCTGATAATCACCGATGCCATCACCGTCAGTGTCCCATCCAGTTGTCACGTCATCACTTGTTCCGAGGATGTATTCGTACCAGGCAGGCAGGCCGTCTGAGTCGTCGTCTTGTAAATCAGAAGAACCCGTCCAATTTTTGCGGTCTGGAATGTTCACCCCGGACGCGGTTTCACCCGTGCTGACATCGTGAATCCACCAATCGACACCCGCGTGGATACTCGCGGTCGCATTGTAAAATCCGTAGGTCGTGAACGAGCCGCCACTCCATACGCCTTGAAGCGCCCCTGCTGAAACTCGAACGTCATCTCCGAGAGCAGTGCGAACGCGCACGTCGTGAGCCCAACGCTGAGCAGGCAACCAGAGATTGATGGTGGTTAGCGGCGCCCAAGTGGCCAGTTCATAGCTCGACGTGGTACTCGGGTGGATGATTCCCGTATCACCATTCGCCAAATCCACAATGGTCGCCGTATCGCCGGCCCAACCTTGTAAGGCCGTGGAAGGTGCGGTTACCAACCGGTATTGAACTGGGTATGTGACATCGCCAATCGTGACTGAAAAATTGTAAAGATCGGTATCCGAGGCTGGCGAAACCAGCCATTGCGTACCGTCTGTATTTTGGAGCCGAAGCTGACCGCCATCGAGGCTGCCTGCTCTTCCTGCGGCAACAGCAAAACTGACGGCTCCTGCCGGGCTCACCGGATTCCAAGGTGTGAATCCGTCGAATAGCTGGGTGATCTGCCCGAAATCCTGAATGACCGATGAACTCCAGTAATCTATCGAAACAAGGGTCCAAGGCTGGTTTAGATCCACCTGCGACTGCGAGGTGTATGTGCCATACGAATAGGAAATAGCCGTACCGGTTTGGTCCCAAGTTGTCAGTGTTCCGCCGGACGTATACGGAGTGACCGGAATCAGGCTGCCATTCTGGGATACCGCCAACCATTCGTTGAAATGGTTTTCGCCAATACTAAACGTGAGCGTTTGAAAGTCGCTGTAGGGCACGCTGAAAGGTGCGCCGCTTTGAACCACTTCTGAATTCGCTGCCCCCATGAAAAATTGAGCGGTGGACTGGGTACCATTCTGATTCGTCAGCCAGTAATTCTCCCCAACTCCCACCTGACCTGAAACACGCAACTCATACGTGTAACTGGAAGTAACGGGGTCGTAAATGGATGCCAACTGGGGAACCAGATTTTGGAGCGAACCGGGAGTGCTTGAAGCCGTGTGCAACGTGTAACTCACACCTTGAGGGGCGGAATATTGCCAATCCACCGTCCCGAGCGAGAATGTTGCAACCCGGGTCGGGAATACCGTGCGACTCCCCCAAGCCAAGCCCCGAAGATCCGTCACACCCAGAGGCGACTGCTGACTCGCAGTCAAGTCCACCAAAGCGGTGTTCGACGCCGAAAGACTAGGGTCATAGGTCTGTGCAAACGCGTTGAAAAATCCCAGGCTCGCGAACTGGGAATTGCCATCCGAATCGACCACCGTTGACCCCAAGACTCCAGTAGAGCTCACAGGAAACGACCAGTTATACCCTGGAACCACCAAGCCCAAAACATGGCTGCTGCGCGCTGCATCCACCGCATAGCCAATCGTTCCAGGATCGAACATCGTCACAGAAAGCGTGGTCGGCTCACTAATATACGAAGACCAGTTCCATTGAGTGCCGAGCGTGTCATTGATCAGCAAAGGCGCGGTCCAGTAAGTCCATCCGTAAGGTGGATCGCCGGTCACTAAGAACTTCCCAGTCAGCGCATCGTAAACCGGCTGGCCCGAGAAAACCATTGCGGGGTTATAGTAGTTTTCCCAGAGCTGAAACGAATGGCCGGCCGCCTCAACGGGAACTTCCAAGGTAATCGTCGGCGGAGGCGGCGTGGACTGCCCCAATGCGGAAACACTGAGGGCAAGCGTGGCGAGAAGGATGCGGGTTTTCATGGTCAGTTCGATGATTCTAAAGTCTTACGGTGCAGGCGTGGGAGATGGCGTTGGCGTCGGCGTAGGCGTAGGTGTAGGGGTTGGCGTTGGTGTCGGAGTAGGAGTCGGCGTCGGGGTGGGGTCTTCGCCTGGGCCGTGGCCGGCGTCTACGATGATGCGGGCGCGCTTCCATGCTTCGATGAAGGCGCGGCCTGCGGCAGTTTCGCCGTATTGGAGGACGAGGTCGTCGAGGTCGGGCAGTCGCTCGACGAGGCCGGCGATGCGCGTTTCCACGTCGCGAATCATGGCGCTGCGGTTGACTATTTGGCCGCGCGGGGCGCTCAGGAGGTTTCCAAATGCGGTGATCGCCGCTCCGAGGGCGGCGACTCGGGCGGTCGTGATTCCACG
>JAYUSJ010000048.1:0-7689 GCA_043755735.1 Verrucomicrobiaceae bacterium
GGCCACCAGTTTTAGCCGCTTTTACTCTGTAATTCGCTGTCCACTTTTGTTCCGGCGAGAATTCCACTTTTGTTCCGTCGCCGACAGGCCTTGTAGCAATGCTTGCGGTCGGCAGTGCCGGCCATACTGTGGCGGACGATGATCAAAAAAGGACTCCTCGCTTCCTGCATACTTCTCACGATTGCGCGCGCCGGTGAGCGCCCGCTGATGCGCGACTTCATCGGGCTGAACGTGCATACGGTCCAGTTTAAGCCCGCGCTTTACGCCCCCGTGACCAGGGTCCTTCGCAACTACCATCCGCTGAAATGGGATGTGGGTGAGGACACATCGGTTTCGCTCGATTTCCCTTTCGCGAAAAACCGGGTCAACTGGGAGACGCTTTACGGCGGATGGCAGCGGGCAGGCTACAAAACCCACGCGAGCATCCTTTTCGACGATATCGATCAAAACGCGTGGAAGGATGTCGAGGCCGATGCGCGGAAGTATGGCGAGGCCTTTGCCAAATCTTTTGGCGGGATGCTGGACGCCGCCGAGATCGGCAATGAACCGGGAAAATACGACGACGAAACTTACCGTCGTCTGTTCGTCGGGATGGCGCGCGGACTTCGGGCCGGAAATCCCCGTCTGAAAATCGCGACCTGTGCCGCGAATCTCGGAAAAAGCGGCCGCTACTCAAAGAGCATGGATCTTTTCACCGGTAGCCCGGAGCTGTGGGACATCATCAACATTCATACCTACGCCGAGGCCGAACCGTGGCCCACGTGGCGGCGCAGCTACCCGGAAGACGCGGCGACGAAGTGGACCGAGAACATCGGCCACGTCGTGAAATGGCGCGACGAACACGCGAAAGGGAAAGAGCTTTGGGTGACGGAATTTGGATATGATGCCGGCACCAAGCCACCGCCTGCGACGGGAGATTTTGCAAAATGGGTGAGCAGCACGGAAGAGCAGCAGGCGATGTGGACGGTTCGCTCGTTTCTGCTTCTCCCGCGGCTGGGAGTGGATCGCGCGCACTTGTATTTCTTCAACGATTCTGACGAGCCGAAGCTGCACGCAAGCAGCGGAATTACGCGCAATTTCGAGCCGAAGCCCGTCTTTCACTCCCTCGTCTGGTTGCAGCGCTCGCTAGGCGACTACCGCTTTTCGCGCGTAGATCGCGAGATTCCTCCCGGCGAGTGTTACAGCTACGAATTCACGAATGGAGGCGATGCGAAAAAGCGGATTCTGGCTGTGTGGCTGGCATCTGGGCAAAGCCGGAAGGTCCGCCTTTACATCGACACGGCAAAGGCGGTCCGCGCCGAGCGGATGCCGCTTGCTTCTGGTGCCGCGGATGCTGTCGAGATCACGCGGGAAATCGAGGGCTACATTGCAGTGGAGGCCGGCGAGCGCCCGATCTTGATTTGGCTCGAGTAGAAAATTGATTTTTTAAACAGATTGGACAAGGCCGGTGGGGATTGGATATGCGATATCTATTCATACTTCCCAAGTGAGGGTTCTCAAATTTGGGAGGAATTCAATTTCCTGAGGAATATCGGAGAACTGCACTCTGGGATATCAAACAAAAATCTACAAATGGGTCGGCGTTCTATTCGTGCATATTGTCCGCGCTGTCGCCACCAGCAGCCGTTCGTGAGAGCGAGTTTTCGCTGGGGGCTTCATCTTGCCCTGACAGTTCTGACTCTCGGGATATGGCTCGTGAGCGCGCTTGCCGCCGTCGTCCGCCTGTGGGTCTGGCCCTGGCGTTGCGAGCACTGCGGATGGCACCAGCCGGATTTCCGATCGCCGAATGAGCGCGAGGCCGCGAAGAAATCGGAAAAGTCGTAATATTGCTTTCCTCGGCATCTTCACGGCTGATAAAGCCTCGGGCGTATGAAACTCTGCTACTTGCTCCCGCTATTCGCAATCGTCGCACCCGCATTCGCTGCGGAAAATGAACTCAACACCGAAGAGAAATCTGCCGGCTGGCAATTGCTCTTCGACGGCAAGGATGCCGCGGCGAATTTTCGCGGATACAAAAAGGAAAAGTTGCCCGACGGCTGGGTCGCAAAAGACGGCGCGATCGTTCGCGAAAAGGGCGGCGGCGACATCATTACCAAGGAACAATATGAGAGCTTCGAGCTGAGCATCGACTGGAAGATTAGCCCCGGCGGAAACAGTGGAATCATGTTCAAAGTTCTTGAGACCGCTGGCCCGAGCTTTCAGACCGGCCCCGAGTGTCAGGTGCAGGACAATGTCGCCGGGCATGACCCGCAAAAAGCAGGATGGATGTATGCGCTCTATCCCGCGAAGGTCGATACGACAAAACCTGCGGGTGAGTGGAATCGTTTTGTACTCAAGTGTCAGAAGACCGCGACGGGCACGTTCAAGTGTGACCACACTCTGAACGGCACCCCTTACGTCTCCTACGAGATCGGCTCCGAGGATTGGAAAGCGCAGGTCGCCAAGTCAAAGTTCGCCAAAATGGAAGGCTTCGGCACCGCTGCGAAAGGGCACATCTGCCTGCAAGACCACGGCAACGAAGTCGCCTTCCGGAATATCAAGATCCGGGTCCTCGAAACCGCGAAGTAAAATCCGGAACGCTACGCCAGCAGCGGCTTCACCACATTTCCCGCGATGTCCGTGAGGCGGTAGTCGCGGCCTTCGTGGCGGAAGGTGAGCCTCTTGTGATCCACGCCCATCGCGTGGAGCAGCGTCGCGTGGAGGTCGTGGACGTGGACGGGATCGCGGATGGTGTTGTAGCCAAATTCATCCGTCTCGCCGTAAACCATTCCCTTTTGGATGCCGCCGCCCGCCATCCACATCGTGAAGCAGCGAGGGTGATGGTCGCGCCCGAAATTGTCCTTCGCAATATTGCCCTGACTATACGCAGTGCGGCCGAACTCGCCTCCCCATACGACGAGCGTGTCGTCGAGCAAGCCGCGCTGTTTCAGGTCCGCCACGAGCGCCGCGGCACCTTGGTCGGTCTCCTTGCACTTTTGGCGCAGACCGGCGGGCAGACCGCCGTGATGATCCCAATCGCGGTGGCAGAGCTGGATAAAGCGGACGCCGCGTTCGGCGAGTCGGCGCGCGAGCAGGCAGTTGTTGGCAAAGCTCGGCTGGCCCGGCGTCGCGCCGTATTGCTCCAGCACTTCCTTCGGCTCTTTCGAGATATCCGTCAGCTCCGGCACGCTCGTCTGCATTCGGAATGCGAGTTCGTAATTTTCAATCTGCGCGCTGATGGCCGGGTCGCCCAGTTCGCCGAGAGCCATGCGGTTCAGCTCGTTTGTCGCATCGAGCAGCTCGCGCCGCGTGCCGCCGCTGATGCCTTTGGGATTCGATACGTAGAGCACCGGGTCGCCCGCATTGCGGAACTGCACGCCGCCGTACTGCGCGGGCAAAAAACCGTTGCCCCAATACCGCGTTTGCAGCGTCTGCCCGCCGCCGCCGCTCGTCAGCACGACAAACGAAGGCAGGTCGCGATTGTCGCTGCCGAGCCCGTAAGCGAGCCACGCGCCCATCACCGGCCGCCCCGGTTGCTGATGCCCCGTCGCGAAGAAAGTGACCGCCGGGTCGTGATTAATTGGGTCCGTATGAATGGAACGCACAAACGTGCAATCATCCACGACCTTTGCGAGATTCGGCAGCAGTTCCGAGAGGTCCATCTGCGCCTTGCCATACTTTTCAAATTTGAACGGCGATCCGACGCACAGAAGATTCTTCTGCCCGCTCGTCATCGTCGTGATGCGCTGGCCCTTGCGGACGCTATCCGGCAGGTCCTTGCCCGTCATCTCGATGAGCTTTTGCTTCGGATCGAAAAGGTCGAGATGAGACGGTGCGCCCGACATAAATAGGTAGATGATCCGCTTCGCCTTCGGCGCAAAATGCAGCCGCTTCAGCGCCCCCGGCACCGCCGGCCCATTGCCCGGCTCCATTCCGAAAAGGTGCGGATTCATCAGCGAAGTCAGCGCCAGCGCGCCGATGCCCGTCGTGCTCTGCTTTAGAAAAGTACGGCGCGTGAGTGCTTGTTGGATGGCGTGTTCGATATTCATTGGTGTAAGTTGCGCGCAAAGCCGCGCGCTATGGAAACTTCTGAAAGGCAGCCGCGTTAGGAGGATTCACCGCAATTCCCTAAAACGTCCCCGCCGCCAGCATCACGAGCGTGCATCCATTCACCGCCTCAATCCCCACAGCCACCGCAGCATTCTCCAGCGCGGCGTTCTCGGCACCGGGATTGAAAATGATGCGGCGTGGCCTGGCGGCGATGATTTCATCGATGAGCGGAGTCGAGCGCGCTTCGCCGAGATAGACCGTCACCGTATCAATCGCCCCCGGCACATCGCCGATGTTCGCGTAGCATTTCTCGCCGAGGATTTCGGGAAACGCAGGATTCACCGGCACCGCTTTGTATCCATGCCGCTGAAGCCGCTCCATCGCCATGAATGCATAGCGGTCCGGCTTTGGTGATGCTCCGAGAATGACGACGGTTTTCATGGTGCTTTTCAAAACACATCATCCAGCGTCTTCGCCGCCTTCAGCCGAATGGACGACGTGTATCGTGGAGCCTGCGGAGCGCTCACTTTGCCTCCGGATACCAGCGGGATGGGTCCGATCTTGTTCGCGGGCTCTTTGAAGTAGAGCACGTATTTCCCGCTGTCCTTCCACGGCTCGATTCTCGCGACCTCCGCCACGTAGGTAATCGCCGAGACCGGGGCGACTTGATACGTTGCGAGGTACCGCACCTTCGGAATCATGCTGGAGTGAATCCGCACCGCATACCATCGGTCCTCGCCGAGGAACGTCTCTTTAAATCCATCCTCCCGCGCCGATACCACCAGCGTATCAATCTCCGCTGGATCGATTGCCGGCGTGTTGCCCGGTTCCGCCTTTGCCGTCGCTCCCTGAACGCTCAAGTCATAGAGGAACGGCTCGAACTTCATCACGGCCTCGCCATTCTCAGAGCGGAACCGCTCCACCGTCAGCGTCTCCACGGGAAAGCGTAGGGAACTCCGCACGATGCTCTCCAGTTCCTCCTCCAGTTCATCGATGATTACCAGCGCGTTGAAGGCATTCTCCGGATAAATCATCTGTTCCAGCAAGTAGTCGAGATTGCTGAATCCGTTCTTCGCCGCATATTCCTCACAGCGCGCAACCGTCTCCGGGCTGCGGTGGATGGTGTCGCGCAGGATGCCCTTCATCTTTTGCGGCGTGCTCTTAAACGAGAGGGAGAAATTCAGCAGTTGCTGCGCGATGTGACGCAGTGGGTCGTGCCGCGCGAGTTCCACCTCCACGAGATAAAGCACGGGGCGTCGCGGCGAGGAAAGATCCAGCAGATAGCCGTCGGGGATATTCTGCGTCTTCCCTCGCTCCCCGATGAGCTTCTTTACATCGAGGTAGATGCGACTCTCGCCAAACAGCGCGGTCTTGATCTGCGCGATGGCCGTTTCGAGTTCCGCTTCCTTATCGAAAGGCCACGGGTGGAATTGTTGCGTCGGGGTCCAGAGCATATCCGCGTCAGGACTTCACCGTTTCCGCAATGTGCTGTCGGATGCCGTTAGCGAATTCGCGAGAAAATCCGTCGGCCTCGGATTCCCGAATAATCTCCGTTTTTAATGGGAGATCCTTCCTCAAGAGATTCAATGCGCGAGTGGCGGCGGGCTTGCATTTATCCAACTGCGGTTCTCCGATCATCAGATATAGGCGGTAATTCACCACAGCTTCCCTCACTCCAATCATCTGCCCTAAAAGCCGGTGCGACTTCGCTTTGATGTTATCAGCATCGAGCAGGTCCAGCGAGAATGGCTGGAGACAATGCCAATTGTGATTCTTCCAAGCGTGCTCGAACACATGCTCATCATTCTCTGCCACGACACTATGCGGCTGCAGGAAAGGCAGCACTTTCTCCCTTGCGAGTGGTTCGCGGAAGTTGGACCACACCGCTTCATCGTTTCTGCCCGACTCAGCTTTCGGTGCGTCGTTCGCAGTGACTAATCGAGCGAACAAACGCGTCAACTCTTCAGCGGGAGCGGCACAGATGCCCGACCCCAGCGGCGACCATTGGAGCGAGCTATCGTCTTTCGGCAAAATCCGCGCAGCTACAGCACCCGCATCTTGTGGTTGAGGATCGTAGGGGAGTTCCTGCTCTGTCTGTTCCTGCAACTGATCGAAACTAGTTTGAATGTAGCGCATCAGCTCGCGATGCGCGTCTCCATCGAGATTCGGAAAAGCTTTCCGCAGTCGGCCGAAGTTTGTCTGTATCCGTGCGCTTACAAATCGCTGCGAAGGCGCGTGGAGGACGACCCCGATATTGAGCGCCTCTCCAGTCGTCACGTCGTGGACGTAGCGGAGGATTGTGTAGGTGTATGCGGTTTTCATTGAATTAGTGTTGCGAGTCCGTCCCGTAGTTTACGAAAATTTTGTCCCAGTGCCATCAAATACCCTTCCAGTTCCAGCGCCGTCCCGCCGGAGTCCCATTCATCGGGAATCGTCGATACGATTTCTGCGAAGTCATCCCGCGACAGGGACTCGAAAGCGCGAAACACTCCCTCAAAGTCCGGCAATTGACCTTTCAGCCCTGGGAAAAAGACATGCCTTGTCAGAAAGCTGAGCCCGCCCGCCTCCCACGGCATCGGGCCGGAGGCGACCCCGGCCACCGGGAAGGCCCGTTCGTGGTCGATCAGCATGATCGTATTTCCACGCATAAGATAATTCGCCTTCTCCAAGTGCCGGTCATCATTCCGAATGAGCGCATCGAACGCAAACACCGCTGCGGCGGTATCGAAGATCCGTTCCGGAAGTTCGCGCCGAAAAGGCACCGCATGCCACGCCCCTGTAAGATGGTGAGTGCCGAAGTGGCAGCCGAGATTTGCCGATAGCCGCTCCCGAACGTCCTGCGGTTGAGTACTCGCGGCAAACTCCGGCGTCACCTCCACCAAGCACGGCGGCGGAACGTTGAGCCCAAGTCGGGATGCAAGCAACGATGCCACCAATTCTCGAGCCAGCCCGCGCTCGGCACCGATGATACTCCCTCGTAGTTTGACAACGACCTCGAGTCTCGCCCCTTCCAGCGTTTCCGCCTCAAAAAGACATGGGCACGAATGCCCACTCGTGAATTGCTGGCGGTACTGAACTGCGGTCAAACGATTCACAGTGTTAATTCGTAATCGTCTCGTTCAAATTCAGCAGCACATTTCCCAGCGCGGTCCACGCGGCGAGTTCGCTTTCGTTGATGCCTTCGGGCTTGGGTAGGTCGCCGATTTTTACCAGTGCGGCGGCGGCGGTTTTGTCTTGGTTGTAGGTGAGGAGTTGGGCGTCCAGCGTTTTGGCGAGGATGGCGGTTTCCTTTTCCGTGGGCACGCGGCCAAGCGCGGTGCGCCAGGCGAAGCGCAGCTTGGCGGCGTTGTCGGGGCCGCCTTCTTTCATGATTCGCTGGGCGAAACCGCGCGCGGCTTCTACGAAGACGGGGTCGTTCATCAGGACGAGCGATTGAAGCGGCGTGCTCGTTTTCGCGCGCTGGGCGTTGCAGAATTCGCGCGTCGGGGCGTCGAGCGTGATGAACGACGGATAGACCGTCGAGCGCCGCCAATAGACGTAGATGCCGCGACGGTAAAGGTCGGCGCCTTTCGACTTGTCGTAGTTGTAGCCGCCCATTTCGTTGATCTCCCATGTGCCGGGCGGTTGCTCGGGCTTGATGCTTTTGCCGCCGAGTTTCGG
>JAYUSJ010000049.1:0-62636 GCA_043755735.1 Verrucomicrobiaceae bacterium
CCGGAGCAGTGGCGCGCGGTCTTCTTCGCAACAGTCGCCTGCGGTCTATTCGCCGCAAGCCTGCGACGGGCGGATTTCTACATCCCAGCCGCAGCCTGCGCCGGGATCGCGCTTCTTCTGCTCGTGATTCTGCCACCCGTCGCTCAAGGCTGGCTTGCCCTCGCGCTGTGCATCGTTGGATTCGAATTCACCCGCAGAGCGAGCGAGCAAGGTCGAATTGCCGCCGGGAACTTCCCGCGCATTTTAGCGATCGCGATGGCGGCCACCGGTTTGCAACTCGGCACGCGACTCACCTGCGAGAAACATCGTAATCTCCTCACGGTGTTCTGGGCCATTTTCGCGCTGACCATCCTCATCCTCGGCATCGTCCGCCGCGAGCGCGTCTATCGCCGTGCAGGGCTGGGTGTGCTGGGACTTGCGGTGGGCGCAGTCTTTTTCGTGGATGTGTGGAGGCTCGGCACATTCGAGCGGATCACCGCGTTCCTCGTCCTCGGCGCGGTGCTCATTCTGCTCGGATTCTTCTACAACCGCTTCCGCGATTTCATCCGGAAATGGATATAAGCCCCGCCCGCCAAGGGAAGTGGGGGAGGCCCGTCCCGAACGCCGCTTTGCGAGACTACGGTAGCTTCTGGACTTCGACGTCGTAGATTTTCCAAGTGTTCTTTTCGAGCTGAAATGCGCCGACTGCACGCCAAGCGGCGGCTTCCTATCGGCGCGGCTGGAGGTAGAGGCTCTTTATTTCTGCGGGGGTGAGGGAGCGGCTGTAGATGCGGACTTCGTCGATCATGCCGTCGAAGTTTTGCCAGCCGCCGCGGTCCACTGCGCCGATGGTGGTGTACATTTTTTGGGTGGGGTAATTCACCGTTTCGTCGGTATCGACATCGGAGATGAGTTCGCCGTTGATGAAAAGTCGGATGGCGTGGCGGCGGGCCGAGACGTTGCCGATCGTGCCGGTAATGAAATACCACGTATTCGGAGTCAGGACGCGATCGGAGACTGCGCGCACATGCTGGTTCATGATGGGTTTGCCCTTGGGCGAAAGTTGGATTTCGCTCTCGAATACGGTGAACTTTGGCGCACCCGTGACCGAGCGGTCGGAGCGCATTTCCACGTAGCCGCCGGGTAGAAGGCGCAGGCTCCACGGGTCACGTCCGAATTGGTCGTCGCCGTGCCACGCAATCTGCGAGCCCCACTTTCCGGCGATGCTCTTAAAGTTCACCCACGCTGCGATGGATACGGTATCCGCGATATCAAGCGCGGGCGCTGAGGGGACGGTCATGCAGTCCCAGGGGATCTCCCGTTTCGAGGAAGGATTCTTACGAAGAAGCAGCGACCTTCCGAAAATGCCGTCTGTCACCCGTGCGCCTCCGACGAGGGTGCCCTTGAGGTTGCCAGCGCCGGACTCCGCAGGATCGGCGAGATCAAATGTCCACTGCGCGACGAGGCCTTGTGTGGGAACCGGCTGCGCGGCTTTGCCGGGGGCTGCGACGATGGCGGCGGGATAGGGTTCTTTGATCTTTTTGGCGGTCGCAGCGGGTTTCATGGGAGCGATGGAGACTTTGCTTTCCTGCGCGACGTTTTGGAGTCCTTTGACGAGCGGGTTTTCCGGGCTGAGCGGATCGCCGAGGACGCGGGCAAGATCTTCCAGTGCCTCTTTTACCGGAGTGCCTTCGACGACGACGGGGTAAAGGACGAGGCCGTGGACGTTAATTTTTCCGCTGATGCGACGGATGGCGATTTTTTGTGCGGTGGGATATTTTACGAGCGGGATGACGAACGTATTCGTCGCCACGGCCTCGCCGACGTCCACGATGTTTCCAAAAAGATCGAGAACGATGACTCGATTTTGCGCATCGAGAAGTTGCACGGCGATGTCGGCTTTGGCATCGCCGTCGAAAAGGATCGTGGCGACGAGGTTGCTCTTCATTTTCTCGCGGTCGATGGAAAGAGTGAGCCTTCCGACTCCATCGGGCTGGGTGGCTTCGACCTGCCAGCCTTTCGGTTCGTCGATGAATTTGCCGCCGAGCTGTTCTATTTTTGTGATCCAGGCCGGGGCGCCTTCATCCGCGAGAACAGATGCATTTTCAAAGCCGGAGTCGAAGCTCATCTCGACGACGACCGGGTCGGCGGCGAATACGGGAGCCGCGATAGAGATGGCTGCGGCGAGAAGGACGGAGCGAAACATGATGGCGGACGATGGACGGACATTTCGTGACTTCAAGTCTAATCAGGAAGGGCGTCCGGCTGATGCGTGCTTGATTCCCCCGTCCCCATCCGCCAAGCATGACGGCGATGAAACTGCTCGTCTTCTTCTCGCTCCTCGTGACTCCGCTCATCGCCGCAGAACCGGCGCGGCCGAATATCATCGTGATCCTCGGCGACGACATGGGTTTCTCCGATCTTGGCTGCTATGGCGGAGAGATGGATACGCCGTATCTTGACTCGCTGGCGAAGGGTGGCGTGCGCTTTACGCAGTTCTATAATACGGCGCGGTGTTGCCCGACGCGGGCGTCGCTCCTTACGGGGCTTTATCCGCATCAGGCCGGTATCGGACACATGACGGACGATCGCGGGCACGACGGGTATCGCGGTGAATTGAACCGCAATTGCGTGACCATCGCGGAGGCGCTGCGGCCCGCCGGTTACAGCACTTACGCGGTGGGAAAATGGCACGTCACCAAAGCTCTGCGGGCGACGACGCTGGAGGAGAAACACAACTGGCCGCTCCAGCGCGGATTCGATCGCTTCTACGGGACGATCATCGGCGGCGGTAGTTTCTGGGATCCCTCGTTTTTGACGCGCGACAATACGCCGGTGTCCGCTTTCGCCGACCCGGAATACAAGCCGGCGGACGGGTTTTACTATACCGATGCGATCAGCGACCACGCGGTCCGTTTTGTGCGCGAGCACAAGGCGGACAAGCCGTTCTTTCTCTACGTCGCCTACACCGCTGCGCACTGGCCAATGCATGCGCGGGAGGCAGATATCGCAATGTATAAAGGGCGCTACGATGCCGGGTATCAGGCCGTTCGCGATGCGCGCTACCAGCGGATGCTGGAGCTTGGCGTCATAAGTAAGACTCAGACAACGCTCACGCCCGTTCCGGAGAATGCGAAGGAAACCGAGTTCTGGGAATGGGACCGTCGGAACATGGAGGTGTATGCTGCGATGGTCACGTCGATGGATCGCGGAATCGGGCGGCTCGTTGAGCAGCTCAAAGCAAACGGCCAGTACGAAAATACGTTGATTTGTTTCATGCAGGATAACGGCGGTTGCGCGGAGGGAATGGGCCGCGGAAAAAACGCGACACCGCGAGTCGCCGCGCCAACATTTCCGCCGCAGGAAGATTCGTTCTTGCAAACTCTTTTAACGCCGAAGCAAACGCGCGACGGCTATCCCGTCCGGCAGGGAAAGGGTGTGATGGCGGGCGGCGCGGATACTTACATCGGCTACGGCGAGGCGTGGGCGGCGGTGTCGAATACGCCGTTTCGCGAATACAAGCACTGGACGCACGAAGGCGGAATCAGCACGCCGCTCATCGCGCACTGGCCGGCTGCTGTGAAGGACGGCGGCGGCCGGCTCGTCCGTGAACCGGCGCACCTGATCGACATCATGGCGACGTGCGTGGACGTCGCCGGCGCAAAGTATCCCGCCGAGAAAGACGGCGAGCGCATCAAGCCGCTGGAAGGCGTCAGTCTGCGCCCGGCGTTTTCTGCTGCGCCCATCGCCCCGACTTCACGGCTGCTGTTTTGGGAGCACGAAGGCAACCGTGCTGTTCGCGATGGAAAGTGGAAGCTCGTCGCCATGGAACGCAAGCCGTGGGAACTCTACGACATCGACGCAGACCGCAGCGAACAAAACGATCTCGCCGCAACCCAGCCGGAGCGCGTTCGCGAGATGTCGGCGAAGTGGGAAGCCTATGCCTCCCGCGCCAATGTCCTGCCGCTTGGCGCGTGGAGTGGTCGCGCGGAAGATACCGAGGCAGGCAGTCCGAAGAAGCGATTTGAGCTGAAGGCGGGCGACCGTCTCGAACGGAAGGATTCGCCTGCCATCGTGGGTCGTGCATTTTCAATCGAGGCAAAGTTTACCATCGATGCGAAAAGCAGCGGAGTCATCGTTGCGCAAGGCGGAGCGGCGAATGGCTACGCGATTTTTGTGGCGGATGGGAAACTACAAGTCGTGTTCCGGAAAAACGGGCAGCATGTCGCTTCTTACTCAGGGACGATTTCCCCCGGTTCCCAACTTGTTAATGTAACCTTGTCCGACGACGGGCAAATGATTGCGAGAAAACAATCAGGCGGCGGTGGAGGTGGTAGATTCGGTCTTTTTACAGCAATGCCGGTCGATGGACTTAGTGTAGGGAGCGACGAAGGCGGCGCCGTTGGTCCGTACAAGGTTCCGAATACTTTTACCGGCACGATCGAGAGCGTAGTGATCGAAATGAGGTAACGCCGCCGGCAGGAATCTGTGGACTTTGAATTTTGATGTCCCGATTCACAGGGTTCGAGGTATTCTCCGTCTGTATGAAGAAACGTCTGCACACGATGAATCGCCTTCTATTGATCTTCCTCGCCACGACTGCGACAGCCGCGCCGCTGGGCAAGGGCAAGAACCGCCGTCGCGCCATGGAGGCACCACCGGTTCCTGCGGCGACTGTCGCGCCGGTTGCTACCAAGGCTCCGGCGGCGAACCTGAGTTCGCCATGGCGCGTTTGGAGCGATGCGCAGGGGCGGAAAGTCGAGGCTGCGTTTTGTGCTCTGGCGGGGAATCTTTGCACGGTTCAGACGAAGGACGGGCAGACGCTCCGGCTGAATCTTGATACGCTCGTTCCCGCAGACAAAGCGTTTGCGCAGGCGTTCGCGGCGAAGTTGAATGAGAGCCGGTTTCAGGACGCTTACGTGAAGCAGGCGGCCTACCAAATCGACCACCTCATCGGAACGACGCTGGTGGCCAAAGGGTTGAAATTTAACGTCCCGGCGACGGACGAACAGTTTGTGCGGCGGCTGTATCTCGACACCGCCGGTCGCGTTCCGACTGCGGATGAGGCGTCGTCTTTTCTCGCGAGTTCCGCGCCGGACAAACGGGCGAAGCTCATCGACTCGCTGCTGCATTCGCCGGGCTACACGATGCACATGTACAACTGGCTCGCCGACACGTTCCGCGTGAAGGATGAGTTCGGCAAAGGTGCGCGGGCGTATCTTTTTCAGGATTCGTTGAAGGACCAACTCGCAGCGGATCGCCCGTGGGATGCGCTCGTGAAGGACATGCTCACCGCCGATGGGAAGCTGTGTGAAAACGGCGCGGCGGGATTCCTTTTGCGCGATGCGCAGATGCCGCTGGATGGTGTGTCGAACATGCTGACGACGTTCCTCGGCGCAAATGTGGCGTGCGCGCAGTGTCACGATCATCCGCTGGCGCATTGGACGCAGCGGGATTTTTACGAGATGGCGGCGTTTTTCGGCGCAACGGATGGCTACGATCAGGCGGCGTACGGGCGCTCGCGGAAGCTGGCGAAGGAGGGCTCGGGGCTCGATAAAAAGCAGATTCAAAGCATCGCGGGAGTGAACGTATTCCGACTGCTCGACACCGGGAAGCAGGAGCTGGATTTCCCAAAGGACTATAAATACGACGACGCTAAACCGGGCTCGCCGGTGACTCCGCGCCTTATTTCGTGGGCTTCAGGCGATGCAAAGATGCCGTCCTATCAAGTGAACAGCTCGAATCCGCAGACGCTGCGCGACGAGTTTGCGAAGTGGATGACGAATCCGGAGAACCCGCGCTTTGCCACGAACATTGCGAACCGGACATGGAAGAAGGTCTTCGGACTCGCGGTGCAGGAACCGGTGAGCGACCTCGATGATCTGACGAAGGCGAGCAACCCGCAGTTGCTGGCGCATCTCACGACGATCATGAAGGCGGCGAAGTTCGATCTGCGTCAGTTTCAGCGCGTGCTCTTTAATTCACAGACCTATCAGCGCGCTGCGAGTCTCACGCCGGATTTGGAAAAAGGTCCGTACCTTTTCCCCGGCCCGCTCCTGCGTCGCATGACGGCGGAGCAGACTTGGGACAGTGTGCTGGTGCTTGCCAACGGGCGGGAGGTGGACAACGCGTTGCTGCGTCGCGGCGACGAGATGCAGCTCTTTTCGCTGCCGGGGAATGCGATGACAGCGGCGAACTTTAAAGTGGTCATCGACCGTGCAAAAGAAGCCGGAATGCAGATGGGCGGCTACGGCGGAGCAAAGAAAAAGGGCGGGCAGGCGAATCCGCAAAAGCTCCTCGCATCCTACGAAGGCGGAAAGCCGCAGCAGCGCAATGGATTGCTGTTGGCCCGCGCAAGTGAACTGCCGCAACCGGCACCGGAGTCGCATTTCCTCCGCCTCTTCGGGCAGAGCGATCGACTCGTCGCGGACAGCAACACGACGGATGGCAGCGTGCCGCAGGCGCTCATGATGATGAACGGTCCCATCGGCCAGCTCATCAGCGACCCAAACTCGGTTGCAGTCGTCGCGGCGAACAGCGCGAAGGGACGAAACGAGCAGATCGATTCGCTTTACCTCAGTTTCCTCGCGCGGAAGCCGAGCATCACCGAACGCGCTGCCGCTACGAAATCGCTCGAAGGCGGGCTGGCGCTGCCGGACGTCGCGTGGACGCTGCTCAACAGCCGTGAGTTTCTCTTCGTACAATAATTCTATGAATACCAACATTCTCCGCGACCCACAGGACCGCCGCACATTTGTCGAACGCTGCGCACGCGCGGCTTTCGGGCTCACCATTTTGCCTTTCTTCGCCGGAGCGGCTGCTGCCGAGCAGCGCGGCGCGGGCTTTGGCAAGGCGAAGCGCATCATCATGATTCACCTCGATGGCGGATTGTCGCACATCGACTCGTTCGATCCGAAAGAAGGCGCCTCGAAAGGCCCCGGTTCGGCGGTGAGCACGAAGGCGGGATATCAACTCACGTCGTATCTGCCGGAGACGGTGAAGGTGGCAGACAAGATCTCCGTCATCCGCTCGATGTCGGCGAAGGTCGGCGTGCACGAAAATGCGCGCTATTTGATGCGCACAGGCTTTGAAAAGCGCGGCACCGTCGTCCATCCGACGCTCGGTGCGTGGGGGCAGCATTACCTCGGCGCGAGCAGCAAGACGCTGCCTTCGTCGGTCTGCGTGAACAGCAGTTCCGCGCACGGCAACGGATTTTTCCCCGCCACGTATTCGCCGCTGCCGATTCTCGATCCAGACGCCGGACTTGCGAACTCGAAGTCCACGGTGCCCGATGAGAAGGCCGTGAAACGCACCCAGCTTCTCGCCCAGCTCGACGCCTCTTTTTCCAAAAGCGTGCCGGATGAAAACGTCCGTGCTTACAACGATTTCTACGACACGACGATGCAGCTCATGAAGAGCAACGACCTCGCCGCATTCGATATCAACGCCGAAAAAGCCGAGCTTCGCGACCGCTACGGGCGCAACAAATTCGGCCAGGGCTGTCTGCTCGCACGCCGGCTCGTGGAGGGCGGTGTCCGCTTTGTGGAAGTCCACAGTGGCGGCTGGGACATGCACAAGGAACTCGAAGACGCGATGGAAGATCGCGGCGGGGAATTCGACCGCGCATTTGCCGCACTCGTCGCCGACCTCGATTCGCGTGGCCTTCTCGACAGCACGCTCGTCGCCGTCACCACGGAGTTTGGCCGCAAGCCAACGTTCGACGGCAACGGACGCGGGCATCATCCGCTCGCATTCAGCACCGTGCTCGCGGGAGGCGGCGCAAAGCGCGGCTTCGTTTACGGCAGCAGCGATGAGAAAGGCTACAAAGCGAAGGACAACCCGGTGACGCCAGGCGACTTTCACGCAACAATCGCGTGGGCCGCAGGAATGCCCATCGAGAAGGAAGTCATCGCGCCAAGCGGCCGCCCATTCACCGTGGGGAATAAGGGCAAGGCGGCGCTTGGGGTGTTCGCTTAGGCGTTACTTCTTCGCCTTCGCCACCTCGATCTTCGCGAGGAACTTCTTCGGATCGGCGTTGAAGTCTTCTTTGCAGCCTTCGCAGCAAAAATAGACTTTTTTGCCCTCAAAGTCGAACGCGTAAGGATCGCCCATGGTTCCGAGTTTCTTGCCGGTGACTACGCAGGTATCGAGCGGGTAATCGCCGAGGTTCAGCTTCTTTTCTCCGCAGGCGGAAAAAGCGATGGCGACGGCGCAAGCGATGATGACTTTCATAGAGTGATTTTCTCGTTTTGATCGGATCGGCGCAAGTGTTCGCTTGCGACTTTGGAACGTGCGAGATAGACCGCAAGACGCAATGAAATCTAGAACCTTCAGTCGTCGCAACTTCCTCGCCACCGTCCTCGCCACTTCCGTGGCACCTGCATTTGTGCGGGCGCAGGCCGGCAAGAAACTCAACGTCGCAATCATCGGCTGCGGTGGACGCGGCGCGGGCAACCTTTCCGAGATCGCGGGTGCGGGCGAAAATATCGTCGCGCTATGCGATGTGAATGCGAACAACCTCGCCGCCGCTGCGAAGAAGTATCCCGGCGCAAAGACGTTCACCGATTTCCGCAAGCTCTACGACGAGTTCAAGGACTTCGATGCGGTGGCCGTGAGCACTGCCGAGCATACGCACTCGTTTGCCACGCTGCCCGCGCTGCGGATGAAAAAGCACGTCTATTGCGAAAAGCCGCTCACCCACAACGTCTGGGAGACTCGCAAAATCCGCGAGGCTGCAAAGGCGGCGGGCGTTGCGACGCAAATGGGCACGCAGATTCATGCGCTGAAAAACTATCGTCGCGTGGTGGAGCTCATTCAGGGAGGTGCAATCGGTGGCGTTACGGAGTGTCACGTGTGGGTGAGTCGTGCGTGGGGGCTTCAAAGCGAAGAGGCGGCGAAACGGAATCGCGACATTGTTTTCGTCACAGATCGTCCGAAAGAAGCACAGACTCCGCCCGCGCATTTCAACTGGGACTTGTTTCTCGGACCCGCGATGGAGCGTCCGTTTCACGAAGTATATTTCCCGGGGCCGAAGTGGTATCGCTGGTGGGACTTTGGCAGCGGCACGATGAGCGATCTCGGCTCGCACTGGAACGATCTGCCTTTCTGGGCGCTGAAGCTCGATGCGCCCAAGACCATTGAAGCCGCAGGCGGGCCAGCCCATGTGGAGCTCGCTCCGGCGACGATGTCGGCGACTTACGAATACGGTCCGCGCGCCGGGATGCCTGCGTGCAAGCTGACGTGGCATCAAGGCGAACTGCGTCCCGCGCTGTGGACGGAAAAGAAGATTCCGCAGTGGGGCGACGGTGTCCTTTTCGTCGGGGACAAAGGAATGCTGCTGGCCGACTACAACAAACACGTTCTGCTGCCGGAGGAAAAATTCGCGGATTTCAAGCGGCCCGATCCGACGATTCCTGACAGCATCGGTCACCACAAAGAGTGGCTCGAAGCCGCAAAGAATGGCGGCCCGACGACATGCAACTTTGACTACAGCGGCGGACTCACCGAGGCGAACCACCTTGGCAATGTCGCTTATCGCATGGGGAAGAAGATCCATTGGGATGCGGAGAAACTCGAATGCCCTGGCTCGCCCGAGGCTGGGAAATTTCTGAAGCGCGAGTATCGAAAAGGCTGGGAGCTCGTTTAGCAGCGTCGGCTTCTCCGGAATCGAAGTAGAAAGCGTCACGAAAGAGTGACGCGGACGTTGCCACTCGCGGTGGCCCCGCTAATAAATCGCGGCCCGGCAGGGTTGAACATCTCGCCGGTGCTACAAAACATGCCTTTTTCAACACTCATCACGCGCGGAGTCGCGCTCATCGCGGCGGGTTGCGCGCTTACATCAACCGCTTGCAAGGAACGCGCGATATCCGTTTACACGGTGCCGAAGGAACGCGTGAAAGAAGATAAACCGGATGCCGGCGTGCCGCAGCCCGAGCCGGAGGACACGGAAGTTTTGCCGACGGTGAAATGGACGCTTCCCGCAGGCTGGAAGGACGCCGGGCCGGATGTTCAGGGCGGACCGGTGAAGGCGGTCGGGCGATTTACGATCGATGGCGGCGACGCTACGGTGAACATTACGCCGTTGGGCGCTTTCGGGGGGAAGGAGCCAATCCTCGTCAATATGTGGCGCTCGGTTTTCGGGCTGGAGCCGCTGGCGGATCAGGCGGCGGCGGATGCTCTCGTGGAGCTCCCGATTGCGGGCGGAACGGGGAAGATTTTCGACCTCACGGGCGACCAGCGTGGCAAGAAAGCCCGCATCGTCACGGCGATGTTTAATTATGCCGGGCAGAGTTGGTTCTTCAAGCTGCAGGGCTCGCCGGAGTCGGTGGAGCCGCAGCTTGCGCCATTCAAGCAGTTCCTGGCGACCCTCCGGTTCGAGGCTGCGCCCGCCGCACCGGGGCCGGCTCCCACAGCTCCGCAACCTGCGGCCCCAGCGCCTCCTTCGGATGCTCCGGCGGTTGCACCGCCCGCAGGATGGACAGCCCTGGCACCCGGTCCGATGCAAATGGCAAAGTTCTCCGTCCCCGAAAAGGACGGCACGAAGGCCGAGGTAACGGTAAGCGTCTTTCCCAGCGACACGGGCGGGATGCTCGCAAATATCAACCGCTGGCGCGGCCAGGTTGGACTCGCTACGACAGGCGAAGCAGGTCTCGCGACTTGCACGACACCGCTCGACGCTGCGCTGCCCGGTGCGGTGCTCGCCGATCTGAAAGGCGAGAGCAAGTCGATGGTCGGGGCAATCGTCCCCCGCGATGGGCAATGGTTCTTTTATAAACTGACCGGAGATGCGCCAGCGGTATCCGCCGCACGTGAGTCGTTCGTATCGTTTGCCAAGACAGGAAAATGAACAGACTTTGGAATATCTTCACATCCGTCCGCTTTGCGGTCATCTTGCTCGCACTAGGCGCATGGCTTGTGTTTGCGGGCACTTGGGCGCAGACGCAGGAGGGGCTTTACCTCGCACAAGACCGTTGGTTTAAGAGTCTGATCGTGATTCGTCACGCCGGGGACGGCTGGTGGGTGCTCCCGGTTTTTCCCGGCGGTTACACCATCGGGATCTTGTTTCTCATCAATGTCATCTGCGCTCATGCGCGGCGATTTGTGAGCCCGCCGGGAGGAATCGGCGCGATGATCACGCATTACGGGCTCGTATTTGTGGCGCTGTGGTTCATCACGACATTTCTGCTCTGGAATCCGCTCTGGCTCTTCCTCGCGTATGCGGCTTTGATGGTTGGAGATCTCGTCATCTGGCAGAAGGGGAGTGGTAAGAAAATCGGCATCGATGCAGTGCATCTCGGCATTATCACGCTTCTGGTGGGGCAACTCGGGACGGACCTTCTGTCCGTGGAGACTCACATGAGTTTCGCGGAAGGGGAGTCGCGGAACTACAGCGAGCATCATCACGACAGTGAACTCGCTTTCACTCACGATGATGCTGACGGGCGGGACAAAGTAGTGGCTATCCATCAGAGCCAGCTTGTTGCCGGGCGTGTGCTCGCGGATCCAAATCTGCCGTTCACCGTTCGTCTCAAACAATCGGCGAAGAACGCGAGCGTCATTGAGCGCGCTCAAGCAATCACAGACCTCGGAACATTGCGCGGAGCGCTCGCGACGATGGAGGGCAAATACTCGTCGCCCGAAATGCTCGCTGCGGAGGCGAAGACGGTCTTTGAGGAAGGCGGGAAAATCCAGGTCTGGCGTGCTGCGTTGGGCGCGGTCGGCGAAAAGGCGGACATCGATCCGGTTCCTGCGGTGACGCGGATCGCGAGCGACCCGGCCAAGGCTGCGAAGCTCCTTACCGAGCTCAAGGCACGTTTCCGAGCCGAGATGATCGACGCTTTCAAGAACCGTCAGAGTCCCGAAGCCGCGTACGCGGCAGAGATTCTGGAGCAAGGGGGCGAACTCTCCGAAACGCAGCCGCCCGCGGCCGGCGAAAAGGGCGCGGCTCAGCGCTACTTTCTGGTTCCGCGCCCGGACGCACTCACGATGGACGCGCGCAACCTTCCCGGCGCGGTGATCGAACTCTCGGCCAACGGCGCGACGATTGGGAGCTGGATTGTTTCGCCCATGTTGAGGGAGCAGAAATTCGAAGTCGGCGGGAAGGAATGGCGCGTCGTCATCCGCGCGGAGCGGTTCTATCATCCGTTCCACGTCACCCTCTTGAAGGCGACGCATGAAAAGTATGAGGGGACGGAAATTCCAAAGGATTTTCGAAGCACGGTTCACGTCGCAGCCACTAACGCTGCGGAGAATCGCGACCGCGTGGAGATTTCCATGAACAGCCCGCTTCGGTATGCCGGTCTCACGTTTTTCCAGCACCAGATGGGCCGTGAAGCCGCCAACTCGGCGCGCGGCACGAGCACGCTGCAAATCGTTCGGAATCCCGGATGGTTCACACCTTACTTTGGCTGTGCGCTGGTGGGATACGGCATGGCGCGTCATTTTCTGATGCACATGCTCATGTTCACGAGACGGAGGAAACAACCATGAAGACTTTCACACTGATCATCACCGCACTCTTCACGCTGATGGTAGCGATGAAGCTGATGCCGCCGAAGGACAAGGCCGGCGAGTTTCCGACGCTGGAGTTTGGCCGCCTGCCGATCGTCGAAGGCGGTCGCACGCAGCCGATGGATTCGCTTGCGCGCAATTCGTTGCTTCAACTCCGCGGCAAGCAAACGCTCAACACCGAGCCGTGGAAGGGAATGTACGACAAGCCGAAGATCCTCCCCGCCGTGCACTGGATGCTCGAGGTAATGATGGATCCAGCCACTGCGGATACTCGGCCGGCCTTCCGGATCAATCACCCGGATGTCAAAGGGCTGCTTGGTGTCCCGATGGACGCGGATGAAAAAAAGCAGTCCGACGGCAAGCATTATTCGTGGAACCAGATCGTCCCGCGTTTTGAAGCGCTCCAAATGGAGACTCAGCGCGCATTTCGCGTGAAGGATGAACTGCGCGATGCTTATCAGAAAGCTCTCGTGGATTTGTGGAAAGCCATTCGCTCTTACAAGGCGCTGAAAGTGGCTCTTGGTCCCGCAGCCGGCGGCGATCTCGCGAAAGGACTGGAGACCGATGTGGCGATGATGAAGAAAGCCCGCGAGGCATTCGAGGCGCAGATGGACGGACGGCAGGGCGATAACGCCGCGCTCGCATGGTTTAGCGAGCGGCAGGATGAAAGTGTGCCGCTCGTCATTCCTCCGCTGGAAGTGCGAGACGGAAAAGCCGAGTGGACCAGGGCCATCAATGCCGTCCTCGCCGTGGACCGCGGTGCGCAGCCGAGTTTCGCGCTCGCCAGCTACGCAAAAATGGCGGCGGCATTCAAAGCAAAAGACGGCCCCGCATTCACCACCGCTGTGACCGATTATGTCGGAGCGCTCAAGGCTACGGGACTTGCGGACAAGCGCATCAAAAAGGCGAGCAATGAGCAGTGGTTCAATTTCACTGAGTTGTTTTACCAGGGAATGCTGGTTGCGGTTGCGGCATTCATCTTTGCGATCGCGGTTTGGTTTGCGCCGGCGCGAATGGAATGGTCGCGGCTCCTCGCGCTCTACCTGACGGTTCTGACGCTCATCATCATTTTTGGCGGGCTGGTTTTCCGAATGGTTCACGAAGGGCGTCCTCCTGTGACGAACCTCTATTCGTCCGCGCTGTTTATCGCATTTGGTGCCGCGCTCTTTGGCGTGGCGATGGAGGTCGTCTGGCCACGTGGTCTGGGCGTCGCAGTCGCGTCACTGATGGCGTTTGGATGCCTTCTGGTCGCACACTTCCTGGCTCTCGACGGAGACACGCTCATCATGCTCCGTGCGGTTTTGGACACGAATTTCTGGCTCGCGACCCATGTTGTGATTGTCACACTCGGTTACGCAGCGACGTTTGTGGCGGGAATTCTCGGCGTCTTCTACGTGATCAATGGCGTCTTCACGAAAAACATTACACCGGAACTCAACAAGTCATTCTACAGCGCCGGCTTTGCAATTCTGTGTTTTGCGATGCTCTTTAGCTTTGTGGGGACGGTGCTCGGCGGGATCTGGGCCGACCAGAGCTGGGGACGTTTTTGGGGCTGGGATTCCAAGGAAAACGGTGCGCTGCTGATCGTGATTTGGAATGCGCTCATCCTCCACGCCCGCTTGGGCGGATTGGTGAAGGAGCGCGGATTCATGAACCTGGCGATTGCCGGCAACTGCATCACGGCGTGGTCGTGGTTTGGGACGAACATGCTCGGTATTGGTCTCCACAGCTACGGATTCATGGAGGGGGCGTTTAATGGATTGATGGGATTCGTTTTGTGCAACATTGCGATCATGCTCGTCGGCTGCATTCCGAAGAACAGTTGGCGTAGTTTTGAGCCGGTGCCGGCGAAGCCTGAAATCGCAAATTAGTCCGTTCTATTTCGCAATACTGGAGCAGAAAATTGTTTGATGTCTCGTTTTTGAGGGAGGCCTTTCGGCTCGGAAAGCGCCCTTTCTTCGCGGTGTAAATCGACCGTCGCGCTTGTAACGGTGGGCTTTCCCGGTGGGCTGTGGGTGCTCACGGAGTGTGGAAACCGGGATCCGGGTCGGATGCCAATATCCGGAAACTCCTCGTGAGGAAGAGAGTTGGCCCGCGTCGTGCTCAAATTGGGTGGTAGCCCATGAAAATCTCAGCACAAACAAAGGCAAGCCTGCAACGCACCATCAGCGCACTCGTTTTCGCGACGAGTAGCGCCGTAGCCCAGGATAAAGCACCAGCACCTGCACCGATCGCTCCGCCGACGGCTCCCGCCGCCATCGAGCCTCCGCGCTCACCATCTCCGATTGCTCCACCGACCGGTGGCACGATCGCACCGGCGGCAATCGAACCTCCGGTGACCGCTCCGGGGGGATTGCCCGAACAGCCGGGGCAACCCGTATTGCCCGGCGATCCCAATGCCATTCCGCCCGCGCCTTCGTTTGATACAGGCGCTCCTGCTGGACGCGTCAGCGAATTTCAAGGTGACGAAATCGGTCTGGTCCTGCGCACGCTCGCACGGCAGGCGAATATGAATGTCATCGTCAGCGCGCAGATTCAGGGAACGCTGATCACGCTCCGGCTGACGGACAAAACGCCACGGGAGGTTATCGAAGTCATCGCCGAATCGAACGGACTCCTCATCGAGGATCGAAAGGGCGTAACCTACATCATGACGGCGGCCGAAAAGGCCAAGGAGCCGACAGTCAGCTCGCAATACACGTTCAGCTACGCCCAGGCAGAAAAGATTCTGCCGCTCCTCACTACACAGCTCACGAGCGGCGTCGCGCCGCAAGTGGATGCACGCACGAATACGATATTCTTCCGCGATAATCAGACGAACTTGGAGAAGATCAAAAAGTTCCTCGAGAGCGTGGACTCCCCGACGCAGCAGGTGATGATCGAAGCGCGTCTGGTAGAAGTGAACGCCAACCCAAAGCAGGCGTACGGCTTCAACTGGTCCGGCGTGGTCGGCAGCACTACGGCTCCGCAAACTTTCAAGTATGGCGCATCCGGTCCAAACGGGACACTCCCCCAGAGCGGCGCTGTCGGCGGTGGCACACAGCTCAACGACTTCATTCGTCAAGGAAACCGCGGCGGAAATTTCTTGAACAATGCCGTCGGGCAATTCGCGATACTTTCGGTCCCACAGATGTCGGTGACGATGCGAATGCTCAATGAGGACAGCGACGCGGAGTTCCTCGCCAACCCTCGAATCGTAGCTGCCAATAATCAGGAGGCGACGATCAAGATCACCCGCGCTCAGCCGGTGCCAAATCTGACATTTAATGAGCAGACGGCGAAGGCAGTGTTCGGCGGGTTCCAGGACAAGGAGTTCGGTAATACGCTGAAAGTCACGCCGATCATCAACAAGGACAAATACGTCTCGCTCAAGGTGCAGCCGGAAATCAGCAACAAAGTGGGTGATGCAAACTTCACCTTCGAGGGCGCTGTGGTTTCCAGCCCGATTATCGACAAGCGCACGTTTGATTCGAACGTTCTGATTCGCAGCGGCGACACTCTGGCAATCGGCGGATTGTTGCAGGATGAAGGAACAAAGGGGCGGACCAAAGTGCCGATTGCAGGTGATATACCGCTCTTCGGTTATCTGTTCCAGGAAAAGACGGCATCGCGGACCAAGCGCAATCTCATGGTCTTCGTCACCCCGACCATCATCAAGCATGGATACGGAACCGGACTGGAATCACAGGCCAGCGGACTCACGCACAGCGGCGAAGAATACGCAGACCCGAATGGCTGGAGGAACAACGCTAAAGGAGCAATCCGCCTGAAGCCGACTTCGAACCGCCCGTTGGCTGCCGATTATCCAATGCCCGGACTGCCGCCTGTGGCGAAGAAACGCTAAGCAACCCATTTTCATAGAGCCCCGTTGGCAGAAATGCCGGCGGGGTTTTTCTATGTACGGCTGACACCGGCGGTCGGCGCTCGGCCGACCATAGGAGGATCAGAAATGTGCCTTCTACGAGGTTGTGCCAGTGCAGGACGAACCGGCACCCGCTGTGCAGGCGAGGCAGTGAAAGCCGGTGAGAATCTCGCGTTCGTCGAGATACTCCGGTGCAACGTCCCAGAGATACAGCGGCTTCCCGTTTCGAATCTGCATGTTGAGCATCTGGTTAAAGTCGCAGTCGTAAACCTCCCCGCGCCATCCGATGCTCAGAGTGCTGCGGCACATGAGTCCATCCACAGTGGAGGGGTTGAATGCCTGCACCAGGGTGTCGATGTATTCCTCAAATTTCCCTTGCGCGCGCAGGTCCTCGGCGAAGCGTGCGATGGGCTGATTGGTGATCGTGAAGAGCCTTGAAAAGACGATGCCATAACGGGCCATGAGCTCATCTTTATATTCCGCCTCCAGCTCTGCTTGCGGTGGCGGAAGCTTGGTCCCGAGCGGATTGAAGACAAGCGACAGCGGTAATTTTGGATTCGTCCCGTAGCCTTGGGCGTTCAGCTTTTTGAGAGCCGAGATGCTTTTTGCAAAGACACCGTCGCCGCGTTGGGAGTCCACATTTTCTCCGAGGTAGCAGGGGAGCGAGGCAACGACTTCGACTTCGTGTTTTGCGAGATACTCCGGCAGCCAGGAGAACGCGCCCGTTTCGATGATTGTGAGATTATTCCTGTCCATGACATGCGAGCCGGCTGCTTTCGCGGTCTCGACGAAGAAGCGAAAGTGTTCGCTTAGTTCGGGAGCGCCGCCCGTGATGTCCACTGTCTCAGGGCGGTGTAATGTAATCCACTCACCGACGCGGCGCGCGTCGTCCTCGGAGATCATTTCCGTTCGCCATGGCGCTGCATCGACATGGCAGTGGCGGCAGGTCTGGTTGCACTTCCGTCCGACGTTGATTTGAAGCGTTCGCAGCTTTCCCCGCCGAAGGCTTAGTCCATGCCCGGCGAGTTGCTGGTCGAAGCGGTTCATCGCGTTATTTTGCGAAAAACGGATTGTTTCTCGCTTCCTCAGCGACACTTGTCAGAGGTCCGTGGCCGGGGCAAATCACAGTCGTCGAAGGGAGTGTAAGAATCTGCTCCACATTGCATCGCAGCGCATCGGAGTAACTCACTTTCCCGCCGCCCATGCTGCCGGCAAATATGGAATCGCCGACGATGGCCACGGGCCGCGCAAGGCCGCTCACCACATACGTGATGCCGCCCGGCGAGTGGCCCCATGTGAGGCGGGTATCTATTTTCAGCGAACCCATTTGCCAGCTCTTTCCGGTCGCAAAAACATTGGAGCCTTCGACCGGTTCCTGATCGCCGGACCAGACGGTCGCACCGGTCTTTTCCCGCAGACGGTCGAGGTCGAAAATGTGATCGCCGTGCGTGTGGGTAATGAAGATGTGCTTGATCGTCAGACCGCGCTTCTGTGCTTCCGTGAGAATTTCGCTCGCGTCAGCACCGGTGTCGAAGGCCGCCGCTTCTTTGGTTGCTGGGTCCCAGACGAGATACGCATTCACCGTCATGTCCTCAAACGGCGTGTTGAACATCGCAAGCCCATCCACGTTGACGGAAGCGGGTGCGTATTGCTTGTTCGCGAGGGCTTCGAGCGCATCTGCGTTGATGCCGAGGAGCGGGGCGACGCTGTGCGCAGCGGCAGAACTGAACTCGCCGCCGAGCAGAGTCTCCAATTCTGGAACGCTCACACCGGCCTGTGCGGCGAGAGAAGCTGCGTCAAATTGCAGGCCGCGCATGGCTTTGCCGAGGATGTCTGCGAAACTGTCTTCAAGTGGAATGTTTAACATGCCCCGCAAATAGGCAAACCCGGCACGCCGTGCAACGCTCAACATGCATGTCCGGCAATTTCCGCGAGTTGACCTTGAGGCGAGCCGCAGGCTACCGAGTGGGGTGTGAAGAATTGTCCGCAATTACGAATCGGGAGGAATTTATAAATGATCGACCGTGTGAAGATCGGAGTGCTGGGATGTTCGAGTTTTGCGAACCGGTCCATTGTTCCGGCAATCGTCGAACGGACGGACTGTTTCAAGCTTGAGGGGATCGCGAGCCGCGACGAGGTGAAAGCGCAGGAAAGCGCGGCGCGATTCGGGGTGAAGGCGTTTGGAGGTTACGAGTCGCTTTTGCGGCATCCGGGTTTGCAGGCGGTTTACATCCCGCTGCCGAATTCGCTTCACTTTGAATGGATCGGAAAGGCGCTCGATGCCGGCATGCATGTGCTCGTGGAGAAATCGATGGCCTGCACTGCGGCGGATGTGAAAGCGTTGAACACGCTGGCTCAATCGAAAGGGCTCGTGCTGATGGAGAATTTCCAGTTCCGCTTTCACCGTCAGCTCGCGGAGGTCCGTTCTATCGTGGATGGCGGACAGATCGGCGAGTTGCGCTGCGTGCGTGCGTCGTTTGGTTTCCCTCCATTTCCCGATGCGGGAAACATTCGCTATCAGACGGAGTTGGGGGGCGGTGCGCTACTCGATGTTGGAGCGTATCCGATCAAGTTTTCGCAGATCCTTTTAGGCGAAAAGCTGTCGGTCACATCGGCGAAGAGTTTCGTCGATCCGGAAAAGGGCGTGGATATTTGGGGCGGGGGATTTCTTTCGCAGGACGATGGCCCGCTTTTTTCGGAAATCGCATTCGGATTTGACCATCACTATCAGTGCGGAATCGAGCTGTGGGGCAGCCGGGGTAAGTTGAACGCGAACCGGCTTTTCACCGCGCCTCCGGGCTTTGAGGTGGAACTGATTGTGGAAACGAAGGACGGACGGGAGGTCGTGAAGGTCCCGGCGGACAACCATTTTCAACAGATGCTGCGGCACTTTCATCGGCTGATCCTGAACCCCGAACTTGCCGCCGATGAGTATCGTCAGAATGTGCGGCAGGCGGAGCTGATTGAACAATTTAGAATTCTCTCGAATGGAAAATAAACCAATCTACGTCACCATGCCATCGCTGGCTCCGCTGGAAGAGTTCACGGAAATTCTGCGCGGCGTGTGGGAGCGCGGAATCCTTACCCATAACGGACCGCTAGTTCAGCAACTTGAACGGGATCTTTGCGCGAAGCTGGGGCTGAAGCATTTTGTGGCGGTATCCAACGGGACGATCGCGATTCAAATGGCGATTAAAGCGCTGGAATTGAATGGGGAAATCATCACGACGCCGTTTACCTGGGTGGCTACGGTGAGCGCGATTCAGTGGGAGGGATGCACGCCGGTTTTCTGCGACATCGATCCAGAAACGCTGAACATGGATCCCGCGAAAATTGAGGCGCTCATCACGGACAAAACGGTCGCTATCATGCCGGTGCACGTTTTTGGAAATCCGTGTGATGTGGAGGCGATTCAGGCCATCGCAACGAAGCACGGTCTGAAATTAATATACGACGCCGCGCACGCCATCGGCTCGAAAGTGGGAGGCGAAAGCCTTCTGGAATTTGGCGACATCTCGGCGACGAGTTTACACGCGACAAAGCTGCTTAACACTGCGGAGGGCGGCGGCTGCACGACGAGGGATGCTGCGCTGGCGGAGAAGCTGCAGCGCATTCGATTCTTCGGTCATAACGCTGCAAAGGACGTGATCGAGGAAGGCTTCAACGGGAAAATGACCGAGGTCCACGCAGCGCTGGGACTCGCAAATCTGAAGTATTACGATGAGGTGCTCTCGGAGCGTCGCCGCATGTATCTGCGCTACAAGGATGCGCTCGCGGGCTGCGACGGGGTTCGCTTTCAGACGTTCCGGCATGGTGAGCCAAACTATTCCTATTTCCCGATAATCTTCCGGACGGAGGACGAACTCCTGGCTGCCGAGAAGCGACTGAATGCGGTGCAGATTTTTCCGCGCCGGTATTTCTATCCCTCGGTGAACACCTACACGGCGATCCTGCCGTATCAACCGACGCCCGTGTCGGAGGATATTGCGCGGCGCATTCTGTGTCTGCCGCTCTACTGGAAGCTCCCGGAAGAGGCGCTGAATCGAACAATCGGGGCGATTCGCGGTGAATAGACGCTTTTCAGCGGCGCGGGCCATGCTACACCCGCTCCGAACATGCGTATTTTAGTTACTGGCGGCTGCGGCTTTATCGGCAGCAATTTTGTCCGGCTTTTGCTTTCGGCGCGTCCTGATTGGACGGTGCATAACGTCGATTTACTCACTTACGCGGGCAATCCTGCGAACCTCGCAGACGTCGTCGCGAATGTGGGCGGGCGCTACGTTTTTCACCACGCAGACATCGCTGATGCGGCGGCAATGGAAGGTGTCTTCGCTGATGGAAAATTTGACGCGGTGGTGAATTTCGCGGCCGAATCCCACGTGGACCGTTCCATCTCGGGACCGATGGCATTTATCCAGACGAACGTCGTCGGGACCGGCGTGCTGCTCGATGCGGCGCGGCGGCATAAAGCGGGGCGCTTTCTGCAAATCGGGACGGACGAAGTATATGGTTCGCTCGGGCCGACAGGCCGGTTTTCCGAGTTGTCGCCCATTCAGCCGAGTTCGCCTTACTCGGCCAGCAAGACCAGTTCCGACCTTCTCGCGCTGGCGCACTTTCACACGTTCAAGCAGGACGTTCTCGTGACAAGGTGCTCGAATAATTACGGGCCGTATCAGTTTCCCGAGAAGCTCATCCCTTTGATGATCACGAACGCGATGGGCGACATCCCGTTGCCTGTCTATGGAGACGGACTGAACGTGCGCGACTGGATTCACGTCCACGACCACAACGAGGCCGCACTGGCCGTGCTGGAGCGTGGTCGCAGCGGCGAGGTTTACAACATCGGTGGCGATGGGGAACTGACGAATATCGAGGTGGTGAGGATGATTCTCGGCGAGCTCGGAAAGCCGGAGTCGCTCATCAAGTATGTCGCGGACCGTCTCGGTCACGACCGGCGATACGCCATCGATTCTTCGAAAATTCAAAACGAGCTTGGATGGCGTCCGCGCCACAGACCGGACGCGGGAATCCGTGAGACCATCGCGTGGTATGTCGCGAACCGCGCGTGGTGGGAGCCACTGCGCAAAAAGTAAGTGCGGCACCGTTCTGCAGTCGGTCTCCTGGTCATCACGGCCGTGTTGTGGAGCTTGGGAGGCGTATTGATCAAGTCGGCCGAATGGCCCTCGCTTGCGAAGGCGGGAGCGCGATCGTTTTTCGCAGCGATCGTCTTGCTCGCGTGGATTCGCAGGCCGGTCATCACGTGGTCGCGTTCGCAGATCGGGGCGGCCATCGCATACGCGGCTACCGTGTCGCTGTTTGTGGTTGCGAATGACCGGACTACGGCTGCAAACGCCATCTTTTTCCAATACACTGCGCCGATTCATGTGGCCCTGCTGGGTGGATGGTTGCTCGGAGAGAAAGCGCGACGCATTGATTGGGTATGCATCGGAGTGGCACTGCTCGGCATAGCGCTGTTTTTTCGAGACCACTTCGACGCGCGCGGTGCGTGGGGTATCGCGGCGGCGCTAGGGAGCGGGTTTTCGTTTGGCGTCATGGCTCTCTGTTTGCGGATGGAGCGGGAAAGCTCGCCCGCGACGTCGCTGCTTTTGGGGAATCTGCTGACGGTGCTCATTTCGCTGCCGGTCATTGTGCAGGCCGGGATGCCATCGGTGCAAACGTGCGCGATTCTTACGGTGCTTGGCATCTTCCAGCTCGGCATTCCGTACGTGTTATACAGTATTTCGATTCAGCGGGTTTCGGCAATCGAAGCGATTCTCATTCTCATGCTGGAGCCGATTCTCAATCCCATCTGGGTCGCATTACAAAGTGGGGAAGTTCCGGGACCGTGGAGTATTTGCGGCGCTGTTTTGGTGCTCGGGGCAGTGACGACGAGGGGGATTTGCGGGCGTTCTGCGGGCGGCGCGGTGGCATCCAAATAGTAGGTTTCGCTGGCTGGAATCCTGCTATTATCAGGTTTGAAATTCTTAACCGATGTTTTCGAGTCCAAAGCCAATTCCGTTTTTCCATACGCCGCCGCCTGAGGCGGAACCGGCGTCGTTACCAGGTCCGCTCGCACTGCTGGTGCCCGAGAGCGAGGAGCCGGGATTCCGGGAGCTCTTTCATCTCAGTCCCCAGCCGATGTGGATCTTCTCCGTTAAGACAGGTGAGTTTCTCGATGTGAACGCGGCCGCCGTGAAGCAATACGGATGGTCCCGCGAAGAATTCCTTTCGATGGGGGCCGACAAAGTCATGGCGGGGGACGACATCGCCCAGTTTCAAGACTACCGGAAGCAAATGGAATCCATCGCGAATTCCGGGATTAGCACACGGGATGTATGGAAGCACATCGGCAGGGACGGCAGCGAGAAATGGGTCGAGACTGCGTGGCAACTTATCCGGTTTCGCGGACACAGTGCGGCATTGGTGAACATCGTCGATTGCAGCCCGCAGAAAAACGCTGAGCAGGAGAACCACGAACTCGCCCAGGTTTTGAATCTCGCGACCGACGCCATCATCGTGTGTAATCTGAACCGCGAAGTCCTCTTCTGGAATAACGGCGCGGAAACGGCCTATGGTTGGAGTGCTTCAGAAGCGCTGGGACGCGGCGTTCAGGAGCTTTTGAAGATCGATGCGGAAAGCACAATGAAGCGCATCACCGAGCTTCTGGAACGTGGCGAGTGGAGCGGACAGGTGAAGCACGTAACGAAGGACGCCCGCGACGTTATCGTGGACTGCCGGTGGACTCTTGCCCGTGACTGCGGAGATCGGAAACCGTCGGCCATTCTTATGGTCAGCACTGACGTTACCGAGGCCAAGAGACTTGAGTCGCAGTTCTTGCGTTCCCAGCGACTGGAAAGCATCGGGTCGCTGGCTAGCGGAATCGCGCACGATTTGAACAACATTCTTTCCCCGATCATGATGGCGGTTGGAATCATGCGCCAATCTCTCGGCCCCACCGAGCAGAAGATGCTCGGCATTATCGAGGCGAGCGCGGAACGTGGAGCAGGCATCGTGAAGCAAGTTCTGACCTTCGCCCGGGGCGTCGAAGGAGAGCGCGTCGTCCTGCAGCCGAAGCATCTTGCGACTGAGATGACGAAGGTCATGCACCAGACGTTTCCCAAGAATATTGATATCCAGACGCACTTCCCCAATGATCTTTGGATGGTCCGCGGCGACTCTACGCAACTGCATCAGATCCTGCTCAATCTTTGCGTCAACGCCCGCGACGCGATGGGGGAAAAAGGCGGCGTGCTCAAGGTCGCATGCGAAAACGTGGAGGTTGACGATTATCTAGTCAGCACAAATCCCGGCGCGGTTCGCGGGCCGCACGTTTGCTTCAGTGTCACCGATACGGGCTCCGGTATGTCGGAAGAGGTCATGAAGAAGATCTTCAACCCATTCTTCACGACTAAAGAACAGGGCAAGGGCACCGGCCTCGGCCTGGCGACCGTCATCGGCATCATCAAGGGACACAAGGGCTTTCTTACGATTCAGAGCGAGGTGGGCATCGGAACGACGTTCAAGGTGTTTATCCCCGCAGACCGCGAGGCGAGGACAGAGGCGTCGAAGGACATTTCCATGGAAGCATTGCGCGGGAACGGTGAACTCGTTCTGGTGGTGGACGACGAAGCGCCGCTCCGCGAAGCGATCGTCCGAATTCTCGAAACGAACAACTACCGATGTTTTGCCGCCGAGGACGGTACCGACGCACTTGCCCTCTACTTTGAGCGTCGCGAGATCGACGTCGTGATTACCGATATCCACATGGGGATGATGGATGGAATCACGCTCATTCGGTCGATGAGGAAGATCAATCCGGACGTCAAAGTGATCGTCTCAAGCGGGCATATCGAAAAAGAAAACCACGATGCGCTGGACACTCTTGGAATCCGGTCCGTCATCGAAAAGCCCTACACAGCGGAAAAGCTGCTCAAGGCTGTCAAAGACCTCTTGCTTGTCGCGAGGAGTTATTAGTCGTCCGCCCGGCACGGTGCGGGCGCCGATTTGGCTGGCTTATGAACCGGATGGCTCGACTGCGGGGGCGGCTTTTGGCCGGTAGTACACGGCGACGTTGCCGACCTGCATTACGATAGTGCTTTGGGTTTTTTCCGCGATTTGCGGGGCAAGTTCGTGCTTCTGTTCTTTGAAGTCGGTGAACTTCATTTTCACAAGTTGATGGAGCGCAAGAGCGGAGTCCATGCCCTTGATAAATGCGTCGGTCATTCCCGCATGTCCGAGTTTTACTATGGGCTCTAGAAGTTGGGCTTTGGCTTTGAGTGCGCGTTTCTCGGCGCTGGTCAGCGGTGTAATCACAATGGCACCATCGGGTTTTCCCGGTTGCATTCCGAACAAAATCTTTGAGTTATCGAATTCCCTTCGCGACCCGGTTGAATCCGTCGATATATCCCGACGTGTATCCGCGCTGCCATTTGGCCCCCCGGTCGGGGTCTGTTCCGGCAGCTTCGAGGGCCAGTATCCGGGCGTCGGATTCGGTCGGAGATTTAGGGCCTATGCGTCCCGTCCGGATGCGCCCGGCTTTTTCACCGGCGGACGTGCCTGCTTCAAAGCCGTCTTCGTAAGGCTGTGTCTCGACCGGAGGCGGCGCATTCTCCGGAGGCACCAAGTCCCTTGCGCTGATTTGCTCGGGCGTTTTCGCCTTTGGTGGTGGCCTCTTTTCTCCGCAGCCTGCAAGGATGAGCGCGCCCGCAATCAAGACTGCGTATTTCATGGTTCCGAAGGTGCGGGGAACCACTGCTGCTGGTCGGGGACATGGACGAGGCGCACGCGCCAGCTTGCAGGGTTGCTGCCGGTGGAATCGCGCACCACACCGCTCAGAACGACCGAGGCCCCTGAGGGCGGCTCAAGCAACACTTTCGCCTGCTCCAAGGGCTCAAACTTCACCGATGAAGATTTGTCCAGTGACTGCCGGACGATTTGCCGGGAGCGCCAGTAGGCATCGTGCTCGGTGAAGGAACCGCTCGTCATCTCGCGCCATGCGTCCATCGTCACCGGGCCGAAAAACGACGCGAGCAGTGCGATGACCGCCAGTACGCCAAAGGTGAGCGTCCAGCCGAGCATGCGGCGGCGTTTTCTGCGGTGCAGGACGATTTGCGTGACCGGAGCCCATTGCTCCATTCCCTCGCGCCAGTAGAGGGTGTCGTCGTCAATGAACTCGCATTTGTGCAGGTGGTTCACCTGCCGGACCGTGTAAGGCCCGCGCTGTTCGCCGAGATGGTAGAGATAGAAAGCTTCAGCCTGCATACGGTGCGGGTGAGTGGGAAATAGCGGAAATCACGTGCGAAGAAACGATCATTTTTACAGCCGTGAAAGGAGCTTCCGTTCGACGAGTCCGCCGCAGGAGGGGCAGCGGGGTAGCGGTGTGCCCGTCTCATCGCGAAACTCGTGTGCGCAAAATCCGCAGCGCACCACATTTTTCAAAGCCCGGCGCTCGCGGCTGCCACGCACGATATTGTGAACCCACCAGGCGACGAAAATCACCACGACAAAAACCGCGACGTACGCAAATAGAAGCTCGTGGAGTTGAAACCGAATCATGGTGCTTTCGTGATGGCGTCGATGCCCCAACGGACGGTGACGGAGCCCCACGTGATGGGTTCCTGTGCGGGGCCGAGGCGGACGCCTGAGACGAGTCGTACGGCCTCCGCATCCATCTCCGGGACGCCGGAGCTTTCCTGCACAAAGCTGAAGCGAATATCGCCCCCGGCGCCCACTCCGACAAGCAACTCCACGGTGCTGAGCGATTGCGATGATGTTGCCTCAAGCGTTAGGGCGATGTTCGCGGGGACGCGTGTATCGAGGGGGCTTCGAAAGGCGATTTCTGTCGGGCGCCCAGGCAGCGGCGCAGTTGCGGGCGCGGGCTTTTCGTCGGAGCCCATGATGAATTCCAGAGAGTCCCGTGCGGGCGGATACTGGATTGTAGCCGCCTCGGTGGGAACGTCGCGCGGGCGCGTCCGGGAGACGGAATAGGACGGACGGTAGGGCACGGCGAGAAGTCCGGCGGGCTCGACGTTGGTGACTCGTGCAACGATCGCAGGGTCTTCGGCAGCGATCCAGCGGAGGACGGCTTCGTTTTCCGGCGACGGCGATCCGTCCGGGGCGAACCGTGACAGGAGCTGGATGGGCTGGGCGGATTTCGGAATGAGCTGCCGTTCCGAAGTGCTGATATGGACGAAAAAGAATGCGGCGCTATGCAGAATGAGCGACAGGAAGATCAACAAAGCCAGCGTCCACGAACTGCGATGGCCGCCGGACCAGTCAAACGTCATCCGCTCGTCCTTGCGCTTGCTCATGGCTGCTGAAATGCGCCCGCCCAGATCACGGTGAAACCGTAGCGTTGCGCCTTGTCCATGATTTCACGGACGACGCCGGATGGGGCGAGTTGGTCCGCTTTAATAATGACTGTGCGGTCCGGCGAATCGTTTAGTGCGAACTGTGCGGCAAGCTCGTCGCCGGTCACTTTTCTTCCACGGTGATAGATGGCCGGGGTCAGGCCTGCGGTGATGGTGACGATGTCGGCGTTGCGCTGCGGCCCGAGGGCGAACGAAGTGGCCGGGAGGCTGACTTGCACTCCGGGCTGGAGGATGAACTTGGAGCCTGTGACCCAGAATACCAGCACCAGAAAAAGTACGTTCAGCAGCGGAATGAACCCAAACAGCGCGGGGGAAAAATTAAAGGAACGCCGAAGTTTCATCGCTGAACGAACGGGGTCTAGCGTTTGGCGGCGGACTTCCGCGCTTCGGCGAACTCGATGATCTCGGGCGCGTTGCGGCTTTCCATGATGAGTGACACCACTTCGATCCCGGCGCGCTCGATGTCGTGCATCGAACTGTTCACGCGAGCATTTACGTAGGCGTAACAGATTGCTGTGGGGATCGATACCGCGATGCCCGCTGCGGTCGTGAGCAGGGCCTGGTAAATCCCGTTGGAGATTTCCGCCGAACTGGCGAGGCCGCTCGCCGCGCTCATCGTCGAGAAAGCTTCGATCAGCCCCGCAATCGTCCCGAGCAACCCGAGCATCGGGGTGACAAACGCGAGCGTGGCGAGCATGCCGAGGCGGCGTTCCATTTTCGGAACTTCGAGTTGGCCGGCTTCCTGAACGATTTCCTTCAACTCCTCGCGCGGGGCGCTGTGGTGAATGATTGCGGCGTGGACCACACGTTGCACCGGTCCGTTTGTTGCAGCAGCCTCCATTTGCGCCTCTCCGAAATTCCGGCCCCTTACGAGAACGGCCAGTCCGCGCATGAGTTCTCCCACCCGGACACTGATCCGGTGAAAGTAGAGTACACGTTCCAGAAACACCGCACTAGCCAGTACGCTGCAAACCAGTATGAGCCACATAATGGGCCCGCCCTTTTGCATAAATTCGAGCATTGCTCACTAATACCGCGAAGACGGACGGCTACGGAAGGATGAAATTTCGTCATCCGCGAAAAACGCCAGACTTGCACGGAGCGCCGCGCTCGGGAAAGCTGAAGTCTCTTTTCCAAAACGAACCACATGAAACCAATCTTATCCTCACTCCTCGCAGCATCCATCGCGTTCTTCGCCGCTTGCGACAACAAGTCCAGCTCCGGCGGAAAAACGAACGACGGCGACAAGATCATCGTCGGCCTTCTGCCCAAGAGCAAAGGCAACCAGTATTTCGCGACCGTCGAGAAAGGTGCGAATGTGGCTGCGGCTGAACTTGGGGTGCAACTGCTCTTCGATGGTCCGACGAATACGGACGCCGCGAAGCAAAATGAGATCGTTGAGAATTGGATTACCCAGGAAGTGAACGTCATCGCCGCCGCCGCTGAGAATCGCGACGGGCTCAGTTCCGCGCTCAAAAAGGCGCAGGCAAAGGGGATCAAAGTGGTCACGTACGACAGCGATGTGCAGCCCGACGCGCGCGGTTTTTTTGTGAACCAGGCGACCGCGCAGGGAATCGGCGAAGTGCTCATGGACACCGCCGCGAAACTTTGCGGGGAAGAGGGTGAATTTGCGATCATCACCGCGACGCTCACCGCCGCGAATATGAACGAATGGCGCAAGCACATCGAGGCCCGCCTGAAGGACAAGTATCCGAAAATGAGACTCGTGGATACGAAGCCTTGCGATGACCAAAAGGACAAGGCGCAGCAAGAGACGACCAATCTCATCAGCGCATATCCGGCGCTCAAATGCGTCATGGCCATTTGCTCGCCAGCCGTCCCCGGGGCCGCCGAAGCTGTGAAGCAGGCAGGCAAAGCCGGGACTGTGAAAGTCCTTGGCCTCGGTCTGCCGAGCGAGAACAAGCAGTACGTGAAAGACGGAGTCACGCAGGCCGTCATTCTTTGGAAGGTCGAAGATCTCGGCTACCTCACCGTTCAGGCCGCAGTCGCTTCCGTAAAGGGCACGCTCAAAGCGGGCGACAAAACATTCAAGGCGGGCAAGCTCGGCGATATGGAAATCCAAGGCACCGACATCCTGCTCGGAAAGCCGTTTGTGTTCACGAAGGAGAACATCGACGGGTTCGATTTCTAGCCGCTCTTGAAAAAATCCACGCAAAGCCTGCTTGCCCGCGGCCCGCTTGTTGTCGGCACGGTGCATTCACTCGCCAGCTTGCGGCTTGCCGCGACGCTGAAACCCGGCGAGGTGGATGTGCTGGAATACCGTCTCGATGCGCTCACTGACCAACTGAGCGCGCTGGCCGTGACCATGGAGAAACGAAAGATCCCGTGGCTTGTCACCGTCCGGCATCCGGCGGAAGGGGGTGTGAGCAAGCTGAGTTCCGGGGAGCGAAAAGACCTCTACCGGTTCTTTTTGCAGCACGCGGACTTGGTGGACATTGAACTGCGGTCACTTCCCGACTTCGAGGACATTCTCGAAGAGGCGCGGCAGGCGGGATGCGGCATCGTGATTTCGAATCACGACTTCAAAAAAACGCCGCCCGTCGTCGATCTCATCGCCCGGCAAAAGCGTGCGTTCGCCGCAGGAGCGGACATTTTCAAAATCGCCTGCGCCACACCGACTGCGCGGGAGCTCGCGAAGCTGCTCGAGTTTTCAGCCCGCCCGACGAAAGGCCTGCGCTCGATCATGGGCATGGGCCGCTTCGGCAAAGCCTCGCGTCTTGTGCTGGCCGAGGCGGGCTCGGTGCTCAACTACGGCTATCTCCATCAGCCGAATGCGCCCGGTCAGTGGGAGGCTCGCGAGTTGCGCAGAGTGCTGAACGCCCCGGCTTAGCGCGCTGGTTCGGCGGTGTGGCAGGCCGCCAGTGCTTCCCACAGCTTTCGCTGTTCGGCTGTCAGGATGTTCGGAATCACGATGCGGGCCTCTGCAAAAAAGTCACCGCGCGCACCAGCCGCACCGCTTGGGAGGCCGCGTCCTTTCAGCCGGAACTTTTGCCGAGGCTGGGTGCCTGCGGGAATCTTGAGTTTGATCGAACCGTCGGGCGTGCCGACTTCCACCTCGCCGCCGAGGACTGCTGCGGTGACAGTCACAGGAACTTCGCGAATGAGGTCGGCTCCTTCCATTCGGTAGTCCGCGTGCGGTGCGATGTCGATGAGCAGAAAGAGATCGCCGGCCTCCGCTCCGATGCCTTCTCCCCCTTGTCCGGCGAGCCGGATACGTTGCCCGGCGCGCACATTCACCGGGATGGTGACGGTGATGGTTTCGTTGCGCCCATTGCGGGGAATCGTGAAGGATTTCTTCCCGCCATTCAGTGCTTCTTCGATGGATACCGGCAGTTCGTACTCGAGGTCCTGTCCGCGACGTTTCTGGGGCTGGCGACCCATGCCCCCAAAAGGATTGCGGCCGCGTGCCTGATGGCCTCCGCCGCCGAAGAATGTCTCGAAAAAATCACTAAATCCCGCGCCGCCTTGGAATCCCTCGGCACCAGGGCCGGGACCCCGCCGTCCGCCGCCGCCCCCGTTTTCCCAATCGGGACCAAGACTGTCGTAGCGCTGCCGCTTGTCCGGATCGCTGAGAACCTCGTTGGCCTCGTTGATCTCTTTGAATTTCGCCTCCGCAGCCTTTTTATCCTTGGCGACGTCGGGATGAAACTGACGGGCGAGTTTTCTGAAAGCTTTGCGGATATCGTCCTGCGAAGCCGTTTTTGGCACGCCGAGTATCGCGTAGTAGTCCTTGAATTGCACATCTCCGATAAAGCGGAACTTTCTGCGGACCGCAAGCGCTCTGCGTGATTGCGCATCGTAGCGCTTGCTTCGGAGCGGCATTTTCCCACACGTTCCCCGCCTTTCATGGAAACCATCAAATACCTACTCGATTTTGTGCTGCACTTACAGGAGCACCTTCACGGCTTTACGCGAGATTATGGGACATGGGTTTACGTGCTGCTCTTCGCGATCATTTTTGCCGAAACAGGTTTAGTGGTCACTCCCTTTCTCCCAGGGGACTCGCTGCTTTTTGCGGTCGGCGCGATCGCGGCAAATCCCGAGAGCGGGATTAGCGTCTGGCTTGCGTGCGGAATCATGTTGGTCGCGGCGATTCTCGGAGACTCGGTGAATTACTCCATCGGGAGATTTGCCGGGGAAAGACTTTCAAAACGGTACCCGAGGCTCATCAAACCTGAATATCTTGCCAAGACGCGCGAGTTTTTTGACCGCTATGGCGGCAAGACGATTATCATCGCCCGCTTCGTTCCGATCGTCCGCACTTTTGCTCCGTTCGTCGCGGGCAGCGGCTCGATGGACTATAAGAAATTCATGTATTTCAACGTCACCGGCGCGATTCTCTGGATCGGCCTGCTTGTTCCGGCAGGTTGGTTTTTCGGGGGCTTGCCGTGGGTGAAAAAGAACTTCGAGATTGTGGTGCTCGGCATCATTTTTATTTCCATCCTGCCGATGGTCGTGGAAATCCTCCGCGAGTGGCTGAAGCGTCGCAAAAAGTGACGGCCTAAGATTCGGAAGCCGCGTGACGTATTTCTGACAATCACGGCACGAACGGCTGACAACTTCGGCGGGCGGACGTGGCAGAATTCCAAACATGAAAACACGTCTTCTCTCACTGCTCGCTCTCTTCGCCGTCCTGCTAACCGGCGCTTGTGCCGACGGGCTCATCATCATCCACAATCCGCCGCCGCGCATCGGGCGGCACTTTGTCTTCGCACCGCTGGAGGTCGTGTTTCATAAAGTGGACGTCGATATCTCCGGGCAAAAAGCCACGACCCGCGTGGAGCAGGAGTTCTTTAATCCGAACAACATAAACCTCGAAGGCGACTACATTTTCCCCATCCCAAAAGGCGCGCATCTCGACAAGTTCACGATGCGCATCGGCGACAAGGACATGGAGGCCGAGTTGCTCGATGCGGCGAAGGCGCGGGCGATTTACGAAGACATCGTGCGGCGGCAAAAAGACCCGGCGCTGCTTGAATACACGGGTCGCGCGGCGTTTCGCGTGCGCATTTTCCCCATCGAGGCGCGCTCGCGCAAGAAGGTGAGCCTCGAATACACGGAGCTTCTGAAAGTGGACGCGGGGCTCGCGAGCTACACGTATCCCCTCAACACGGAGAAGTTCTCCGCGCAGCCGCTCAAGACGGTCTCATTGCGCGTGAAAGTGAACTGCGATTCGCCCATCAAGGCGCTCTACTCTCCGTCGCATCCCGTGGACATCAAGCGCGACGGCGACAAGCGCGCGACGCTCGGCTGGGAGGCCTTCAATGTGCGGCCCGACACGGACTTTCAGCTCATCTATTCGACTGCGGAGACGGAGGTCGGGCTGCATCTTCTCACGCACAAAAAGGAGGGCGAAGACGGCTGGTTCCTCCTGCTCGCATCGCCCGGCGCAGACATGTCAAAATCGAAGGAAGTGAACCCGAAGGATGTCGTCTTCGTCCTCGATACGAGCGGCTCCATGGCGGGCAAAAAACTGGAGCAGGCAAAAAAGGCGATGACGTTCTGCGTGGAGAATCTGAACGACTCGGATCGCTTTGAGATCGTCCGCTTTTCCACCGAGGCCGAGCCGCTGTTCGAGAAGCTCACCGACGTGACTCGGGGCAGCCGCGACAAGGCGCTCGACTTCATCGGAAAGCTGAAGCCGATTGGCGGCACAGCCATCGCCGAGGCGCTCGAAGCCGCACAAAAGCTGAAGCCTGCGGACTCATCGAGGCCGTTTGTCGTGGTATTGCTCACCGACGGAAAGCCAACCATCGGCGAGACTGACGAAGAGCGTATCGTGGCGAAAGTTGCGCGCGACCAGGCCTCAAGCACCCGCATTTTCTGCTTCGGAATCGGCACCGACATCAACACGCACCTGCTCGATAAAATCGCCGAGCGGACCCGCGCAGTGTCGCAATTTGTGCTGCCGGAGGAAGACCTCGAAGTGAAAGTCTCGAACTTCTTTTTGAAGATCCGCGAGCCGTTGCTCACGAATTTGAAGCTCGAATTCCCCTCCGGCATCCGCGCAACGAAGCTGTATCCCAATCCTCTGCCGGACTTGTTTCGCGGCGACCAGCTCGTGCTGACGGGCCGTTACAGTGGCGAAGGTGAAGGCGAGATTGTGCTCGATGGAACGCTCAACGGGCAGCCCAAGCGCATGGCGCAACGGGTGAAGTTTTCCGGGGACTCGGGCAATGAGTTCATCGCGCAGCTCTGGGCGCTGCGGCGGGTGGGCTGGCTGCTGGATGAGGTCCGTCTGCGAGGGGAGAACAAAGAGCTGCGCGATGAAGTCGTGGACCTCGCGCGCCGCTTCGCCATCGTTACGCCTTACACGAGCTACCTCATCGTGGAGGATGAGGCGCGCCGCGGCGTGCCGCTGACTTCCCGCAGTCTGCCGATGCTCGATCGCGATGCCGTGGCGCAGACCTATTACAAGCGGAATTGGAGTCAGATGGCCGAAGGAAAAGACGGCTACAACGGTTCGCTCGCCGGCCGCGGCAACTCGGCGCTCAAGAGCGCCGATTCATTCAGTGCAGGCCTGGAAAAGGCCAAGCAGGAAAACCTCGGCAGCATCATCGCGAACAACGCGCCTGCCGCCGACGCATCGGCTGCCGGTGCCGTTTCCGCGAAGCCATCCGCGCCGCTTTATGCGGACAAGCGGGATCGCAGCGAAGGCACAAGGGGCATCGCCGGGGAGATCGCACGCAAGGCGACGGATGTGGAGCAGGCTGCGCGTGTGGTGAACGGCAAGTCATTCACCCAAAACGGCAACCAGTGGAACGACACCTCGCTCCAGGCCGTGCAAGACGCAAAGCGCAACCGCGTGCAGTTCGCCTCGAAGGAATACTTTGACCTGCTGAACGACAAGCCCGCCTCGGCGCAATGGCTCGCACTTGGGAATAATGTTACATTCACTCTGGATCGGGAGATCTACGAAATCTACGAGTAGATAAACAACGAGGTTCCATCCCTCACTCAGCCAGCGGATAGCACCGGCCCCCGCAAGGCCGCCCGGCCCTGGGGAGGGCTCCCGATCACGCACGGGGCGGCGGAGCGGTCCTGCGATATTTGTAAAATAAATCCTCTAAAGTGGAACTCCAGCTTGACTAATGAGGTGTCTTCCGCGTTATATCCCGCTCCTTTTTTCCCGCCGCTGGGGGCATTCTGCTCTCCGCGGTGGGTATTTTCATCTCTAAATACTTCGCGGAAACCAATGCCGAACACCAAAGCAAAAGCAGCAAAAATCAAAGCAAAATCCACGAAGAAAGCTCCCGCCGCGAAAAGTGCGAAGCCGGCTAAGAAAGTCAAGCCAACAGAGAAAAAGAAGCCCGCAAAGGCGCTGAAACCAGCCAAATCAAGTGTTGGCAAGAAGGCCAAGGCTCCCAAGCCGCCGAAGGCTGCCAAGGTCAAAAAGGAAAAAGCTCCCAAGCTGCCCAAGCCGCCCAAGGCTGCGAAGGTCAAAAAAGAGAAGCCCGCGAAGGTCTCCAAGGGATCATCATCCAGCCTCGTGGGAAAGATCAGCGCGAAACTCGCTTCGAAGCTGAATCTCAACGTCAAGGAATCCACTCCGCTCAAGCCAGGGCAGAGCATCCTCGACACGCAAGAGGGGCAGGAGAAGCTCCGTGAACTCGTTAAAATCGCCAAGGATCAGGGTTACCTCACTTTCGACGACCTCAACGAAAACCTCCCCGAGTCCGTAAACGACCCGGAGGAAATGGAGATCGTCATGAACCGCCTCCGCGGAATGGAGATCGACATCATCGACGCATCGCAGGTCGATAATTACAAAGTCGGTCCGAAAGATCAGGACAATCAGCAATCCGGCACAAAAGACGAGGACGAGCCCGAGAAACCGAACGACAAGCTCGACATTCTCGACGACCCCGTCCGCATGTATTTGAAGCAGATGGGCCAGGTGCCGCTGCTCACCCGCGAGCAGGAGGTGGAAATCTCCATGCGCATCGAAGACGCCGAGTTGAACGTCCAGAAATACGTAAACAAGTTCGGCTTTATCCCGCGCGCATACCTTGAACTGGCGCAGAAGCTTATCGACGGGCGCGAGCGGTTTGACCGCGTGATTCTCGACAAGAAGATCGAGAGCCGCGAGCGCTACATGAAGAGCCTGCCGAAGATGATGAAGCAGCTCGAGGATGCATCGAACGAGGCCATCAAGACCTATAAGGCATTCATGGCCCACGGTGGCGTAAACCACGAGTGCAAGACGTACGCCGACTTCACCAAAGCGACCAACAACGTCCAGAAGCTCTACCCGAAATTCTTCTTCAAACAGAAAGTCACCGAAGACTTCGTCGTCATCGTCGAAGAACAGCACCGCGTCGTCACCGCCCTCTCGCACGAGCTCAACAAGCCGCGCAAAGACCAGCAGCGCGCGGTCGGCGGCATCAAGGTTGATTACGGCACGAAGCTCAAAGACGTCCAATCGCGCGTGTGGATGTCCACCGAGGAGTTCCTCGCCGAGTTTGGCGAGCTTCGCAAATGGCTGCGCAAAGCCCTCAAGGCCAAAACAGAGATGGTCGAGGCCAACCTGCGCCTCGTCATCTCCATCGCGAAGAAATACACGAACCGCGGGCTCTCCTTCCTCGACCTGATCCAGGAAGGCAACATGGGCTTGATGAAAGCCGTCGAGAAATTCGAGTATCGCCGCGGCTACAAATTCTCCACCTACGCAACGTGGTGGATTCGCCAGGCCATCACGCGTTCCATTGCGGATCAGGCGCGCACCATCCGCATCCCGGTGCACATGATCGAGACGATCAACAAGCTCATGCGGGTGCAAAAGCAGCTCGTCCAGGACTACGGACGCGAGCCCACGCCCGAAGAGGTCGCCGAGGAGATCAATCTCCCCGTCGAGCGCGTCCGCGCGGTGCTCAAGATGGCGCAGCAGCCAATCTCGCTCCAAAGCCCCGTCGGCGATAGCGACGACACAAGCTTCGGCGATTTTATCCCGGACCAAACCGCCGAGGACCCGTCCGACGTCACCGCGATCGCGCTCCTTAAAGAGAAGATCCGCGACGTCCTCGAGTCCCTCACCGAGCGCGAACGGCAGGTGCTGGAGCAGCGCTTCGGCCTTGTGGACGGCTACAGCCGCACGCTGGAGGAAGTCGGGCGCCAGTTCAAAGTCACCCGCGAGCGCATCCGGCAGATCGAGGCGAAAGCGCTGCGCAAAATGCGGCACCCCACCCGCATCCGGCAGCTCGAAGGCTTCCTCGAAGCCTCGGACATGCACCTCGCGTAACCTGCAAGGAGCAACAAGATTCACGAAGAAGCGTGCGGCCGGAAACCGCGCGCTTTTTCGTGCTTTTGGGGAGCGATTTTAACGACGAAAAGGACGAAAAGGACGAAAGAGACGTAAGGGACCGGTCCCTTGAGTCCTTTTCGTCCTTCAAAAAAGCGCCGCCAAGTGGGGCTTTCGGCAAGGTGTAGCACGCTTCGAAATCAGAACGATTCTGCCGACTAAAGTCGTGAACTACTTTCGCCGCCCGTGGCGTGGGGCTTTTATTGGGGTACGTTGCGCGTGGCGCGGACGATGTAAACGCGTTTGCCCTGGCTCTCGTAGAATGTGCGGACGATCATTTCTGCGAGGAGGCCCATGAGGATGCAGAGCATGCCGGCGGCGCCTGCGACGAGGCAGAGGACGGGGAGGGGGGTGGAGATGAAGGGCTTGGATGGGTACCAGAACCATTTGAAGACGCAGGCGATGAAACCGGCGATGCCGCTAATCATGAACATGAGGAGTCCGGCACCGCCGAAGATATACATGGGCTTTTGCTGGAAGCGGTCGAGGAATTTGACGGTGACGAGGTCGGCTATGACCTTGAGGACTCGCTCTAGTCCGTATTTGGATTCTCCGTGGGCGCGGGCGTAGTGGCGGACGACGACCTCGGTGATTTCTGCGCCGTGCCATTTGGCGTAGATCGGGAGGAAGCGGTGCATTTCCCCGTAGAGGCGGACGCCTTCGATGACTTCGCGGCGGTAGGCTTTGAGCGAGCAGCCGAAGTCGTGGAGGCGGACTCCGCTGACCCAGGAGATGAGGCGGTTGGCCATGATGCTGGGGGCGTTTCGTTTGAGGGCGTTGTCCTGCCGGTCTTTGCGCCAGCCGCTTACGACGTCGAAGCCTTCGTCGAGTTTGGCGAGGAGTAGAGGGATATCTTCGGGGTCGTTCTGCAGGTCGCCGTCCATGGGGATGATGATGTCTCCTTTTGCGAAGTCGAAGCCTGCCATCATGGCTGCGGTCTGTCCGAAGTTGCGCCGGAAGTGGACGACTTTGACTCGTGGGTCTTGGTGGGCGATTTCGTCGAGGAGTTCGTCGGTGCCGTCGGAGCTGCCGTCGTTGACGAGGACGAGTTCCCAGGGGACGGGCTGTTTTTCCATGGCGGTGCGCACTTTGTCGTAAAGCGAGCCAACGCTGCCGGCTTCGTTATAGATGGGGATGGTGATTGAGAGCATGGGGCGTGTGGGGCGTTAGCCTTTTTTGCGGTTGAAGTGGGCGACGACGCGGTCGGCTTCGCGTTTTTCGACTTTGGCTTTGATGGCGTCGCGTTTGTCGTGGGCGTCTTTGCCTTTGCCGACGCCGATTTCGACTTTTACTTTGGCGTCCTTCCAATACATGCGGAGGCCGACGAGGGTGCAGCCGTCCACCATGCTTTTCTCGGCGAGCTTGGCGATTTCTGCTTTGTGGAGGAGGAGGCGGCGGACGCGCTTGGACTCGTGCTGCTCGAAGCTGGCTTTTTCGTAGGACTGGATGTCCACGTCATAGAGCCAGACCTGGCCGTTTTCGACGCGCGCGAATGCGCTGTTGACGTTGGCTTTTCCGGCGCGAATGGACTTTACCTCCGTGCCTTTCAGCTCAATACCCGCTTCGTATCGGGCAAGGATGTGGAAGTCCCGAAGCGCCTTGCGATTGACGGAGATTTCGGCGCCCATGGCTCAAATATGCCGGCCGTTTGGCGGCTACCGTTCTTCTTTGGGCTTCGACTCGCTGGTGAGCTTGCCTTCGATGATCTCGGTGAGTGCGATATCGGCGAGACCCATGCGGCCGGTGACATCGACCATGGGCTTGTGGCCGGCGTTCAGTTGCTTCACGCGACGGGAAACGATATTCACGAGCAAGGGAGTGCTCCCAACTTTCTTTGCGGCTTCATCAACAAGGTGCGACATCATAATAGTAAATAGGTTCCCTTTTCGGGAAAAAGGGAGCTGAGGGTGGGGGCGCGGGCCTGCGTTGTCAATCACTCCTTTCGGAGTTTTGATGCGATTTTATTGCAACCGCAGGGGTTGCAAAATCGTATGCACACGTAATACTTTCGCCATGCCGTCTTCTTCTAATTACGACGTTATCATCATCGGTGCGGGTCCCGCCGGGACAACAGCGGGCACACTGCTCGCCCAGAAGGGGCGGCGCGTCCTCATTCTGGAAAAGGAGAAGTTTCCGCGCTATCACATCGGCGAGTCGCTGATGCCGTTCTGCTGGTTCACGTTGAACAGGCTCGGGCTTGTGGAGGAGATGCACAAGCGGGCCTTTACGAAGAAATACAGTGTGCAGTTTGTGACTCCGGATGGCCGGCAGTCGCAGCCGTTTTACTTTTTCCAGCACTACGATCACCCGAGCGCGGTGACCTGGCAAATCGAGCGCTCGGAGTTTGACCAGATGATGGTGGATAACGCCCGCTCGAAAGGCGCGGAAGTCCGGGAGCAGACGCCAGTGCAGCGGTTGCTGAAGGACGACGCGGGGCGGACCATCGGCGTCGAGGCGAAGAGCGCGGACGGGGAGATTTTTCACGTCCACGCGCCTGTGACGATCGATTGCTCGGGCCGCGACCGCGTTGCAAAAGGGCGGGACGGGTGGTTTTCCAAAGACCCGCAGCTCAACAAAATGGCTATCTGGACCTATTGGCGCGGTGCAAAGCGAGATCCCGGCATCGATGCGGGAAACACTACGGTTGCATACGTCGAGGGGCGCGGGTGGTTCTGGTATATCCCATTGAAGGACGACGTCATCAGCGTCGGCGTCGTGGCTGAAAAAGACTACCTCTTTAGCGACAGCAAAGACCCCGCGGAGATCCTCGCACGGGAAGTCGGGCGCAACGCGTGGATCGCGGAGCATCTCGCGGGAGGCGAGCAATTCGGCGAATACTGGGTGACGGCGGAGTTCAGCTACCGCGCCAAACATCCTGCCGCAGATGGCCTCGTACTGGCGGGCGACGCGTTCGCATTTCTCGATCCGGTCTTTTCCAGCGGCGTTTTCCTCGCGCTGAAGAGCGGCGAACTTGCCGCCGATGCCGTTGACGCGGCGCTCACGGCAGGCGACACGAGCGCGGCGCGGTTCGAGGACTACGGCGTGACGCTGTGCCGCGGCATCGAGAATATGCGGAAGCTCGTCTATGGCTTCTACGACGAGAACTTCTCCTTCGGGAAGCTCATCAAAGCGCATCCCGAGCAACGCGGACGGCTCACCGATTGTCTCATCGGCGATGTCTTCGAAGTGGACTTCACAGGCCTCCATGGGGCGATGCGGGAGTTTTTGGAACTGCCTGCCGAGCTGCCGTATGGGTGGAAAGTGTAACGGTTTTTAAGGATTGACGGGCAATCGGCGGCAGTGGAATAAGGAACGCATGAAGCATCTCCACTACCTCGCTCTCTCGTGCATCACAATCTGCGCCCACGCCGGAACCACCGCCTCCAGCAAGATGTGCCAGCCCATGGCTGAAATCGACACATTTGGCCAGATCACCATCGGCGGAAAATTCTCCGAAGATCTGCAAAGCGGTTACGCAGATATCATCACCGGCCTCGCCCGGACGAAGAACGCTGCGCTTTTCGTCAATCTCCGCGGGACTTTCGGCGACAATGATCAGGAGCTTTTCAGCGCAGGTCTTGGATTCCGTTACTTGATCGAAGACGCCGGCCTGATTATTGGCGCCAACGTCTATTACGACCAAATCGAATCGGCGGCAGGGAACTCGTTCCAGCAGCTCGGCCTCGGTGCGGAAGTTCTCAGCAAATGGGTGGATGCCCGCTTTAACTACTACATCCCCGAGGACGGACAGCAAACGACAGGATCCTTCACCCGCCGCTCAAGTTCGCGTCGCGTGACGGAGCAGTTCGCCAATGGGAACCTCTTCCAGCGCTCGGTCGTGGACCGGACTGTTGTGAGCCGTTTCAACACCGTCGAAGAAGGTCTCCAAGGATGGAATGCCGAGGTCGGAGTTCTCCTGCCATGGCTTGAGCAACTGTGTGAGTTCCGCGTATTCGCGGGTGCCTACGGCTACGATAATCCAGCGGGCGGCGACTTCACCGGCTTCCGCGGACGCGCCGAAGCTCGCATCACGCAAGGCATCACGCTCGACGTCGAATACTGGGACGACGAGAATCTCGTAGGAGGCAATTGGGTCGGCGGAGTTCGCGTATCCGTGCCGTTCGACTTCAGCGAACTCTGCTCCGGACGCAACCCGTTCGCGGGTGCAGGCGAAATCCTCGCGCCGCGCAAGGCTTCGTCGCTCGCGAGTCGGATGGACGAAATGGTCATGCGCTCGCATCGTATCATGACGACTCCGGGCCCTGTGGAGTCCGGCAGCCAAACCACCACGACGACGATCAAGACCATCACGACCGGCGTGAAACCGCCAGCTCCCGTGCCGGTCGTCGTGCCGCCGCGCACTGATACGGGTGGAGGCGAGGGCGGCGGCGGTAAGGGCCAGCCACAATAAAGGAAGGTTCTGGCGCAATCGGTTGGTTGCATAGGTAAACGCAATTTGGCAGAACCTCATCATGACGTCCGCTGCCGAATCACTAAAGACCTTGGAAGTGTCCGCCGATTTGCGGCCCGGGCACCGTCGTTTCATCAAACATCTTGGGCGGCTCATGCCGTGCCTTGTGCAGGCGTCCGTGGCGTCGAGTCCTGCGCTGGCACTGTTTGAGACACCAGCCCGGCAGTGGCTGTTTTATCTTCAATCGCTCTGCCGCGTTTACCGTGAGGTCCATGGAAAAAAACCTTTCAAGACTTTGGTTGTGCCCGTCAAGGCGCTGGAAGATCAGCTCGGTGCGGTGGATTATTGGGATGCCTGGCTGAAGGAAGCGGCGACCAGGAAAGGCTTTCCCGCCCGTATGAAATCGGTGCTGAAGCGGCACAAAGCGAACGAACTCGCCAAGCTGCAAAAACTTATCGATGCGGACGGATGGTTCGCCGACGACTTCGGGCGCATTCGGTCCATGCTCAAAACTTTGGGCGAAGTGGACTGGCACAAACCGAACAAGGATGGACGTAAAGTCGCGGAGTTTCTCGCGGATGAGTTAAAGGAAATTGAGAAAGAATACCGCGATGGAGAAATTGACTTTGCAGAGCTCGAACTCGGCGTCCATGAGTTCCGCAGGCAACTCCGTTGGATCAGCATCTATGCGCAGAGTCTCGAAGGGCTTGTCCAACTGCGCCCATTGGAACCTGTGCCGCGCGAACTGCAAAAATACATGACCAAGGCGGTCATCGAATCGCGTTACAACGTTCTGCCTCCGCCCGTCGAAGGGATCGAACCGGTGTATCTCCCGGCACCGCATTTTTATGCGCTGAGCTGGGTGATTGCCGAAATCGGCGAAATCAAGGACGACGGGCTGAAGATCGAAGCATTTCACCACGCTGGAAAAGAGGCCGGCTTGAGTGATCGGGCAATAGCGCCACTTCTGCGCGGTTGTAAGCATACGCTCGGAACCATCCCGGACAGGGTTGCGGAAATCGCCCGCACATTCATCATCAAAGACGCTGTGCTCAAAGGCCTGGCGGCGTAGCTGCCGGGCTCCGTTCGCTACGATCTGTCTTCTCACGGTGAGCAGCCAAGTTTATCGGCTGCGATTTGTGATTCATAAATCCCCAAGACTGGAAGCCCGCCATTTCAAGATCGATAGAGCACGAGAACGAGATTGCTTTCACTCCGAAGCTCGCGCATTTATTGCTTCAGGAATTACATTCGTATGTCATTTAACCGTCGCAATTTTCTTCGTCTCGGATCGCTCATCGCCTGTGGGACGGCACTGGGCGGACCTGCACTCATCGCTGCGGTGCCGCGCGTGCTTGTGGGCGGGCTTCCGCTCGTCAATGGCGACGAGGCCGTGCTGGCTTTCGTGCGCAGCTACAGCGGAAATTGCCGGATTATCGGCGCTTCCGTGCTCGGCCGCATTCGCACGAGCGGACTTCGTGCGCTCCATATTATTGCGGAGGTGAACGATCCTGATCGCATGGCGGCGGCCCTTCCCGGCGTTCGATTCGCGGGGATTTATACGGAGGAGAATACGATGACGTTCGCACTCGCGCATGTGGACGTGACGATCGAAAATCTGCTGCCGGAGGTTTTCGCCGCACGGCTTGCCGCGATGGCGAAGCGCTCCGGTAATGCGTTCGCGCACGATGCGCTGTCTTATAATCCGGAGACTCAGGAGTTGAGCGATCCGTTCGGTGCGCGCTCTTCGAGCCTGAAGATCGTGAACAAGACTTTTGGCGGTCCGGCCGCGCTGGCGGTGGCGCTTCGTGGACAACTGGAGGCAAGGCAACTCGGCCTCGCGCAGGGTGAGGATTTCGCGGGCTGGAAAGGTCGTGTCCTTCGCGCAATTGCGCGTCCTGCTGATGCGCGGAATCACGCAGAGAATTTTCTGCAACATCTCGCCGCGCTTGCGGACAAGTTGCCGCCGGGCGGTGTGGAGGCGCTGCTCCGCTCTCGCCTCATCGCGACGGCGCTCAAACAGGTTTTTGGCATCAACGCAGGCGATGCGATCGCCGCGTTCAAAGTTTTGCGTGCTGCCTCCGGCGCGGATACGACGGATGCCGCGATTTGGCTCGCTGTTTTGATCCGTCCGGAAATCTCAAACAACGCTTCTGTCGGGGCTGCGACCTTGTGGTTGCAGAGCGGCACGCGTTTTCAGGTGCTTCGCTCGCGACGCGCTCTGGCACAGGCCGAGGCGATTATCGGAGGCTGAGCGTAACAAGAATCCGAAACTGACCTTCATCAGGACCACGAACCTTTAATCTCTTCCAAAATGGCCGAACCCTTTCTTTCAGAAATCCGTATCATGAGTTTCAACTTCGCACCGCGAGGCTGGGCGCTGTGCAACGGGCAACTCCTGCCGATTAATCAAAACCAGGCGCTGTTTGCTTTGCTCGGTACGACGTTCGGCGGCAACGGACAGACAAACTTCGCGCTCCCAAATCTCCAAGGGCGCACGCCAATCCATGATGGAAATGGACACGCCCTTGGCGAGCAAGGTGGAGAGCAGGCGCACACGCTCACCGTCCCGGAATTGCCCGCCCACACACACGTCGCACAAGGCTCCACGAACAATGGCGATACCGTGACTCCGCTCGGCGGCGTTCTTGGGGGTGTCTCAAATATGTATGGCCCGGCCGCGAATCTCGCGGCCTTGCAGTCGGCAACGGTCACGAATATCGGCGGCAGCCAGGCTCACCAGAACATGCAGCCGTTTTTGGTGCTGTCGTTTTGCATCGCACTTCAGGGTATCTTTCCCAGCCCAAACTAATCCACTCTTATGGCACAACCTTACGTTGGTGAAATCCGGATGTTCGCAGGAAACTTCCCGCCTGCGGGCTGGATGTTTTGCGATGGCTCACTGCTTCCGATCTCGGAAAACGAAACGCTCTTTCAGCTCATCGGCACGACCTATGGCGGCGACGGACAATCGACTTTTGCACTGCCGGACATGCGCGGGCGGCTGCCGATTCATCAAGGCAACGGTTTCATTCTCGCTGAGACGGGCGGCGTGGAAGCCGTTACACTCACGGTCAATCAAATCCCGGCGCACAGCCACCCGTTCCTTGCCTCGGCCGATGCGGGCACCCAGCCTTCGCCGGTCGGATTCGTGCCCGCCGCGAGCAATGTCGTGAAACCGTACACTGCTGCGGCACCGACAGGCGCCATGGCTGCGCAAATGCTGTCGCCCACCGGCGGAAGCCAGCCGCACGATAACTTCCAGCCGTATTTGTGCGTCGAATTCATCATCTCGCTCTTCGGTATTTTTCCTTCACCAACCTAATTTATGGCTGATCCTTTTGTTGCTGAAATCCGCATCTTCCCGTTCAACTTCGCTCCAAGGGGTTGGGCGTTTTGCGACGGGCAAATCCTCCCGCTTTCGCAAAATACCGCGCTCTTTTCGCTCCTCGGCACGACCTACGGGGGCAACGGACAGTCGAACTTTGCGCTCCCGAACCTTCAGGGCCGCGCGCCGATGCATCCGGGCCAGGGGCCCGGGCTATCGCTGCACGACCTCGGCGAAGTAGGTGGCTCGGAGACGGTGACGCTTCTTGAGTCCGAAATCCCTTCGCACACCCACACCGCGCAGGGAAAAGGCACACCGCCGCCGTCCACCGGCAGCACCCCGGGACCGACGCTTACATTCGGACGCTCAAATGGAGGCACGGCATACACGGCGGCGGCAAATCTCGGGGCGATGTCGCCATCGACGATCTCGCCGGTCGGCGGGAGTCAGCCGCACAACAATCTCCAGCCGTATCTCACGCTCAATTTCTGCATAGCGCTGCAGGGCGTGTTTCCGCCGCGCTCGTAAATGATGGTGGCGAGGCTGCGTTCCGCGACTGCGGACGATACGGACTTTCTTCGTGCCGTGTATGCCGGCACCAGGACTGAAGAGCTTGCTCTGACTGACTGGACCGATGCGCAAAAGGCGGCATTCTGCCGGCAGCAATTCGACGCGCAGGACGCGCACTACCGGGCTCACTACCCGACATCAGAATTCTCGATAATCGAAAACGGCACCGCAGCTATCGGGCGGCTTTATGTGGACCGATGGGACAAGGAAATCCGCGTCATGGATATTTCGATTTTGCCGGAATTTCGCGGCGCTGGAGTCGGGACACAATTGCTGCGCGGGCTTCAGGACGAGGCGCGCGCTGCAGGCAAATCGCTCTCCATCCACGTGGAAAAATTCAACCCCGCACTGCGGCTTTACGAGCGTCTGGGATTCAAGCCCATCGAGGACAAAGGAGTATTTCTGCTGATGTCGTGGACGTAGCTCGACATTCCAATGTCGAGACAAGCCGCGTGGAGTGGTGAACAGCTCTCGTCATCGGCAATGCGGAAACTCGACTTTGGAAAGTCGAGCTGCGGCGCTCAGTTGAAGATCGCTTCGAAGTGCGACGCTTGCGCATCTGCGCCGGTCTGCACGACGAAGATATCCAACGTCCCGAGCTGCGCATTTTCCAACCTGTAAACCTGCTGAGGAAGGCGCAGCGACGGCGCTCCGTGAAAGCGCACCGAGAATGGCGCACGCCCGACTCCCGGCCGAGCGGCCCCGAGCACCACGGCTTCTGCGAGCGTGAGCGCAAACACCGGGACGCTGCACGTGAATGGCTGTCCGATGCACGGTTCGCATTGTGCGCATGTCAGTTGGTCGAGAGCGATCATTGCGCGACTTAAAACACGGCGGTGCGGATTTGAAAAGGAAACGCGCGACGCGGGAGAAAAAAAGTATCTGCGGCAGTTCGAAAACACCCGTATCACGATTGACGCTGCTCACGGTTCCTGAGAGATTTTAGTGGCCGTGCTGGGATGCTTCCGGCTCGCAGAACTCACTACGCTCGCGGCTACAAACTTTACACTATTATGAACCTGTCATCGCTCTTCGCCCGTCGTTCTACTTCACCCCGCAAAAAGCGCGCCGGAATGCGGCACGGAGTCGAGGCACTGGAAACCCGAATCGCGCCCGCTGCGATCATCACGGGCTCGCTCACCGACAATACAGCTTCGGCAGTTCTGCCGGGGGACACGATTCATTACACCGAGGTCGTTTCGAACACCGGTGACACGTCGGCGCTCAACCTCCAGATTTCGCATCTCATCAACAACGCCAACTTCGTCGCGGGTTCGCTGAATATTTCGCCGCTCGCGGGCGATGATGCGTTTACGGCCATCGGCAACACGACGCTGGTCGTAGGTGGCGCGGCACCGGCGACTCCGGCGAAAGTGCTCGCTGGAAATCTCTTCGCGAATGACACGGAGTTCGCGAACGATCTCGGAACGCTCGACACTTTCACGCTGCTGAGCTTCACGGCGACTAGCGCGAACGGCGGCACGGTGAGCGTGAATACGGACGGCTCATTCACGTATCTGCCCGCGGCGGGATTCGCCGGAACGGATACATTTACCTACACGATTTCCGATGATGGCGTGACCGGCCTCGGCGCGGCGAACAGCGGCGCACTTACGGGCACGGCTACGGTCACGATCACGGTCGCGGAGAAAGTCTGGTATGTGGACGACAATGCTGCGGCGGGCGGCACGGGACGTTCGAACTCCCCGTTTAATTCAATCACCGCGGCAAATCTGAATGGCGCGAGTGACCTGGACGGCCCTAACGATTACATCTTTCTCTACGCGGGCAGCTACACCGGCGGCCTAGCACTCGAAGCAGGACAGAAGCTCGTCGGCGAGGCGTCGGGCCTCACGGTCAGCGGTGTGTCGCTGGTCGCCGCGGCAGGCGCACGGCCGACACTCTCGCACAACACGGGATCGACACTGGTTCTCTCTACGAACAATGAAGTTCGCGGCGTCAATTTCACAAACTCCGCCGGCAACGGTATCACGGGTAGCGCGGTGGGGACGCTGGTAATGTCTGATATCGATGTGACCGTGACCGGCGGCTCGGCGCTGAGCGCGACAACGAGCGGAACGATCACAGTTTCCGGATCGGACAATGATCTGACTTCCACCAACGGAACCGCGCTGAATGTGGCGAATGTAACCATTGGCGCAGGCGGCATTGTTTTCAAAAGCATCAACTCTGGCGCAGGCGCGAACAACGGAATCGTGCTCAGTACGACGGGCGCACTCGGCGGACTGACGGTGACTGGAAGTGGGGCGGCAGGCTCCGGCGGAACGATCTCGGGCAAGACGGGTGGCGACGGCAGCACAACGAGCGGAACGGGCATTTTTCTGAACAGCACAAGTAGCGTCTCGCTGGCTTTCATGAATGTTCAGGGGAACCAGAATTACGGAATCCGCGGCATCAATGTGACGGGATTCACGCTCGATAATTCCACGGTCGGAACGGCGACGGCAAACGGAACGAGCAACACGGCGGACCTCGACGCAGCGAACTATCAGGGCGAGGGAAGCGTGCGCTTTTTGAACCTGCTCGGCACGGCGACAATCAGCAACAGCTCGCTCGACAACGGCTTCTCGAAGACGCTCGCAGTCGTCAACAACACGGGCACTTTGACGAATCTCGCGATTACGAATTCCGTGCTGAACAACAGCCTCACTGCGGTCACGGCGTCGGATGCGCTGTATCTCGAAGCCGAGGGCGCGGGCACGGTTGCGAATCTGACAATCAGCGGCGGCACGCAGTTCACGGCTTTCCGCCAGAACGCGATCCAGACGAACGCGCAGACGGGCGCGGCGATGAATATCGTCATCAGCGGAATCACGATTAAGAATACGAATCCGGCTTACGTAAATGCGAGCAATGCGATGGTGTTCAACGGAACCGGGACGAACACGTTTGTGACGTTTGACATCAGCGGAAGCTCCTTCACGCATGGCGACGGAGTGACGGTCGGCGCGACCAATCCAGGGCGCATTCTCACCGCCGGAATGGTCAATGGTGCGGGCACATTCTACGGAGAAATTCGCACAAGCACTTTTGGCACGAGCGGAGTCCCCCGCTCGGGCGGCGGCCCAGCCGCAGACGCCATCGGCCTGTTTGCCAACGGCAACAACGGCACAAACGGTGGATCGCGGTTTTTGATCGAGGACAGCACGATCCAGCAGTACGGACAGGCGGGCATCCAAATCGGCGCGGTCGATGGCAATGCGACGATAGATGCAACGATTCAGGGCAACATCATCCGGCAACCGGGAACGATCGCTGGTGGCGCGTTCGCGGGAATCTGGGCATACGCGGGGACCAACGTGGGAGACACGAATGTTCTGAACATCGTGATCGGCAGCGCCGGCACGCCTGCCGACAAAAACACGCTGACGAGTTCCGATCCGAATGATTCGTTCGACGTGTTCCTGGGGAACGTCGGAATCGCGACTGCCCCGATCAATCTTTACCGCAATGGTTCGGGCGCTGGCACGGTCTTGAATGCTAGCGAGGCGCAGGTAAACGTGGTGCTCAACGCCGACAACACCGGGCCGCTGGATTTAGTGGGCAACACCGTCTCGCCGATCAATCTTCGCGATGGTGTGCCATCGCTGCCGCCGCTGATGTTCGCGCCGCTGACGGGCGAAGTGGTGCTCCCGCCGGACGTCGCGACTCCCGGCAATGATCCGATTGTTCAGCCTCCGACGATCGTCGATGACGGCATCCTTTCTCAATCGGAGCTCGACTCGCTCGTGGTGGCGGCGATCGCGCGCTGGGAAGCGACGGGGCTTTCTGCGGAGCAGTCGGCATTTTTGCGCAGCCTGACTTTTGAAGTGGCGAATCTCGGTCCCCGCGTGCTTGGCCAGGTGGGTGGGGGCCATGTGACGCTCGATAACGACGGCGCGGGCAACGGCTGGTTTGTGGATACGACGCCGCTGGATGATGCGGAGTTCGGAAATCCGTCCGGCATCGTCGCGAGCCGCGTGGATGCAATGACCGTGGTGATGCACGAACTCGGACACACGCTCGGGCTCGATGACTCTTACGCCAGCAGCGACAGCCAGAACATCATGTATGGTTTTCTCACGCTCGGCTCGCGACGCGCGCCAGTGGCGGGGCAGGCAGAGGGCGCTGTGCCACACGGCGACGCGACGACGGAGTTTGTGTTTTCGCCTTACACAATCGGCACGCTGCCCGCGGGAAAAAGTGTGACGCTGAATTTCGCCGCGACGGTGCCGACGAATACGACGGCGACTTCAGTCTCCACGCAGGGAACGATATCCGGCTCGAACTTTGCCAACGTGTTGACGGATGATCCTGCATTGGGCGGCGCAGCGGATCCCACGACGACGGCGATCGATTTGCCGGATGTGACGGTGGCGGTCGCGCCCGGTTCGGTAAATGAAGACGGCGCGGGCACGCTCGTTTACACATTCACACGCACGGGGCTGAATGACTTTGCGCGCACGGTGAATTTCGCGGCTTCGGGCACTGCGCTCTTTGGCACTGCGGGCGCGGACTACACGCTGGCTGGCGGCACATTCGACACAAGCACAGGACTCGGTACGGTGACGTTTGCGGCGAACAGCGCGACGGCGACGATCACGCTCAGCGCAACGGACGACACAACGGTGGAAGCTGACGAGACGGCAATCCTCACGGTCACGGCAGGCACGGGCTACGATGTCGGAACGACTCCGACGGCAACGGGGACGATTTTGAACGACGACACGAGCGTGGCAGTGACGGTCGCTCCATCCTCGGTGACGGAAGACGGCGCGGGCAATCTCGTCTATACATTCACCCGCGCTGGGCTCACGACGGGCGCGACGACTACGAATTTTTCCATCACCGGTCCCGGCACGTTGACGAGCGCAGATTACGCGGTGCTGGCCGCGTCGGGCATCACATTTAATGCAGGCACTGCCACGGGAACGGTTGCATTTGCGGCGAATGAAACCGTTAAAACGGTGACGGTTGATCCGACGGTCGATACGGTCGTCGAGGCGGATGAAAACGTCGTGGCCACTGTGACTGCGGGAACCGGCTATACGATTGCTGGCAGTGCTGCGACGGGCACAATCACGAATGACGACACGGATGTGACTCTGGCGATTTCGCCGTCCTCGGTCGCGGAAGATGGCGCGGCGAATCTTGTCTATACGTTTACCCGCGCAGGCGTGACGGCAAGTGCGTTGACGGTGAGTTTCAGCGTGGGCGGAACGGCGACTTTCAGCACGGATTACACGCAGACGGGCGCGGCATCATTTACCGCGACGACGGGAACGGTGACGTTTGGCGCAGGCTCCGCGACGGCGACCGTGACGATCGATCCGACCGTCGATACTACTGCAGAGGCCGATGAAACAACGCTGCTCACGCTCACGGCGGGAGCGGGCTACAATGCCGTTACGGCTGGAGCGGTGACGGGGACAATCATCGATGACGACACAAGCGTGACGCTCGCAATCGCGCCCGCCACGGTGACGGAAGACGGCGCAGGCACGATGGTTTATACGTTCACGCGCACGGGCAACACCGCGGCGGCACTGACGGTGAATTTCACGGTGGGCGGAACGGCGGCGTTTGGGACGGATTACACGCAGACGGGCGCGGCGACGTTTAACGCGACGACGGGAACGGTCACGTTTGGCGCGGGCTCGGCGACGGCTACGGTGACGCTCGATCCAACGGCGGATGCGACGGTGGAAGCGGACGAAACGACGCTGCTCACGCTTGCGGCGGGCGCAGGCTACGGCATCGGCACGGCGGGCGCGGTGAGCGGCACAATCACGAACGACGACACGGATATCTCGGTCACTGTGTCTCCTGCTTCGGTGACGGAAGATGGCGCGGGAAATCTCGTTTACACGTTCACCCGCACGGGTGTGACGACGGGTGCGCTGACGGCAAATTTCAGCGTCGGCGGAACGGCGACCTTTGGCACGGACTACACGCAAACGGGCGCGGCGACTTTTGCAGCAACGACAGGAACGGTGACGTTTGGCGCGGGCGCGACGACTGCGACGGTGACCATCGATCCGACCGCCGATACGACGGTGGAACTGGACGAGACGGCCTTGCTCACGGTGACTGCGGGCGCGGGCTACAACGTCGCTGGAAGCGCGGCGACCGGAACCATCGCGAACGACGACACCGATGTGACGCTGGCGATTCTACCGGCGTCGGTGACGGAAGACGGCGCGGCAAATCTCGTTTACACGTTCACGCGCGCAGGCGTGACGGCAGGTGCGCTGACAGTGAATTTCACGGTGGGCGGAACGGCGGCATTTGGGACGGATTACACGCAGACGGGCGCGGCATCATTTACCGCGACGACGGGAACGGTGACGTTTGGCGCGGGCTCCGCGACTGCGACGGTGACGCTCGATCCAACCGCAGATACGACGGTGGAAGCGAACGAAACGACGCTGCTCACTATGGCTGCGGGAACCGGCTACACCGCAGTGACGGCGGGTGCGGTGACGGGCACAATCACAAACGACGACACCGATGTGACGCTGGCCGTTTTGCCTGCAACGGTGACGGAAGACGGCGCGACAAATCTCGTTTACACGTTCACGCGCACAGGCGTGACGGCGGGTGCGCTGACGGTGAATTTCAACGTGGGCGGAACGGCGGCATTTGGCACGGATTACACGCAGGCTGGCGCGGCGACATTCACCGCGACGGCGGGAACGGTGACATTTGGCGCAGGCGCGACGACGGCGACGGTGACGCTCGATCCAACGGCGGATGCGACGGTGGAAGCGGACGAGACGACACTGCTCACGCTCGCGGCTGGCGCGGGCTACACGGCTGCGACCGCCGGTGCGGTGAGCGGCACGATCACGAACGATGACACGGATATTTCGGTCGCGGTGGCTCCTGCTTCGGTGACGGAAGATGGCGCGGAAAATCTCGTTTACACGTTCACCCGCTCGGGTGTGACGACGGGTGCGCTGACGGTGAATTTCAACGTCGGCGGAACGGCAACATTTGGCACGGACTACACACAAACGGGCGCGGCGACTTTTGCAGCGACGACAGGAACGGTGACGTTTGGCGCAGGCGCGACGACTGCGACGGTGACGATCGATCCGACGGCAGACAGCGTCACGGAATCCGACGAGACGGCGCTGCTGACGATCACTGCGGGCGCTGGCTACAACATCACGGGCATTCCGGCGACGGGCACGATCGCGAATGATGACTCGACCGTCTCGGTGGCTGTTTCTCCGACCTCGGTGGCGGAAGATGGCGCGGCGAATCTCGTCTATACGTTCACGCGCACAGGGCTGCTCACGAGTCCGCTCACGGTGGATTTCACCGTTGGCGGAAGCGCGACATTCAACACGGATTACACTCAGTCCGGCGCGGCGACGTTCACTGCGTCAGCGGGCACGGTCACCTTCGCAGCGAATAGCGCGACGGCGACAATCACGATTGATCCGACTGCGGACATCGTTGCGGAATCCGACGAGACTGCGGTGCTCACGCTCGCGGCCTCGGGAACCGGCTACACTTCGGCGAATCCGACCGTGGCAACGGGCACGATTTCCAACGACGACACGATTGTGACGCTGGCGATTGCTCCGTCCACGGTGACGGAGGACGGAGCGGCCACGCTCGTTTATACATTCACCCGCACCGGCCCGACGACGTCGGCGCTGACGGTGAATTTCAATGTCGCTGGAACGGCGGCGTTCGGCACGGACTACGCGCAGACTGGAGCCGCTACATTCGGGGCCGCGGGAACTGTGACGATTGCAGCAGGGTCGGCGACGGCGACGGTGACGCTCGATCCAACAGCCGACACCACGGTGGAAGCGGACGAGACGACGCTGCTCACACTGGCCACGGGCGCAGGCCACGGAGTCGGAACTGTGGCCGCAGTGACGGGCACTATTACCAACGACGACACGGATATTTCGGTGGCGGTCGCGCCGTCATCCGTGTTGGAGGATGGCTTAGGCAATCTCGTTTATACATTCACCCGGACGGGCGTGACGACGGGCGCGGTGTCGGTGAACTTCTCGATCACCGGACCGGGTACGCTGACGAGCTCGGACTACTCGGTCGTGAGCGTTGCCGGCGTTACGTTTGATGCGGGAGCAGCGACGGGAACGGTGGCATTCGCGGCAAACGAAACGACGAAGACGGTGACAGTCGATCCGACGGCGGACACATTTGTGGAAGCGGATGAAGCCGTGGTCGCGACGGTGACTGCGGGCACTGGCTACAACGTCGCCGGCACTCCTGCGACGGCCACCATCGTGAACGATGACACGGATGTGTCGCTGGCGCTTTCGCCGACGTCCGTCACCGAAGATGGCGCTGCGAACCTCGTTTACACGTTCACCCGCGCGGGCGTGACTTCCGGGGCGTTGACGGTGAATTTCATCATCAATGCGAATGCGGTTTCGCCGATGGCGACGTTGAACGTGGACTACACGGCATCCGGCGCGGATGTGTTTTTGGCGACGGGTGGAACGGTGACGTTTGCGCCGGGCGCGACTACCGCGACGGTGACGCTCGATCCAATCGCCGACACGACAGTGGAAAGCGACGAAGGCGTGGTTTTGGAATTGGCCGCCGGTGCGGGCTACACGCCGATCACGTTCACGCAACTGACGGCCGTCATCACCAATGACGATACCGATGTGACGGTGAGCGTTGCGCCTGCGTCGGTCCTCGAAGACAACGCGGGAACGCTTGTCTATACATTCACCCGCACAGGCGTGACGACCGGTGCGCTGACGGTGAATTTCGACGTCGCGGGAACTGCGACTTTTGCGACGGACTATACGCAGAGTGGCGCGGCGACGTTCGGTGCCACCGCGGGAACGGTCACATTTTTAGCAGGCGCTACAACGGCAACGGTGTCGCTCACTTCGGTCGTGGATTCGACCGTCGAAGCCGACGAAACCGCGCAGCTCACGCTCACGAGCGGAGCAGGGTACAATGTCCCGAGCAGCTCGGCGACCGGCACGATTACCAACGACGATACGGACGTCGCAGTCACCTTGGCACAAGCTTCGGTGAAGGAAGACGGTTCGGACGATCTCGTCTTCACGTTCACCCGCACAGGCGTGACGACCAGCGCGGTGACTGCGAACTTTACGCTCGGCGGAACTGCTTCCATCGCCGGGCTCGATTTCATCTTTTCCGCTCCATCACCGGCGGTGGCCTTTAACGCCACAACAGGCGTGGGCACCGTCACATTCGCGACGGGCGAGACGACGGTGCAAATCACAATCGACCCGCGTGTTGATTCGACGATCGAGCCGGATGAAACCGCCATCATGACCGTCACTTCCGGCACCGGCTACAATATCGCGGGCACGGCGGCGACCGGCACGATTGAGACCGATGATGTGGACCTGCGCGTATCCGTCGCAGACAACGGCCAGAGCGTCATTCGCGGGGGACAGGTGACTTACACCATCACGTATTCGAACGTCGGAAATCTCGGCGTCACCGATGCCTTCATTACGCAGACAGTCCCGGCGAATACGTTCTTCTCCTCCGGAGCGAGCACGCCGGGCTGGACATTCATCGGCTCGAACACCTACTCGCTCAACGTGGGCGACCTCGCCGCCGGCGGGCCGGAAGGCACCGCGACTTTCTCGGTGGTTTTGTTCCCGGTAATCCCCGGCGGATACAACGCACTCAGCACGACGAGCACGATCTCGAGCCTGACGAAAGACGTCACCGAGGCGACGCCTGCGGATAACACGTCCACCGACACGACGACGATTTACCAGGGCATCTACGTCGTCTCGCCGGGCGTCTCGCTGCCAGGCCGCGGAGCGCCGCCGGCCATCCGCGTCTTCGACATCGCGACGGGCACCGAGATGAGCATCAACGCCTACGAGCCGACTTACCGGAAGAGCATCCGCGTCGCGACGGGCGACATCAACGGCGACGGCTACGACGACATCATCACATCCACGATTACCGGCAACGGCCGTGTCCGCGTATTCGACGGACGCACCGGCGCACCGATGACCGGCGCATTTGCCGAGCTTGCCGCATTTCCGGAGGCGGGCGCGCGTGGCGCGTATGTGGCATCCGGCGATGTGAACGGCGACGGGCGAGACGACATTGTCGTGGGCTCGGGCTATAAAGCGAAAGGCTCTGCGAAAGTGCGCGTCTTCAGCGGACTGGACGGCTCCGTGCTCTCGACGAACGAACCGTTCGGAACGAAATTCCGTGGCGGCGTGCGCGTTGCAGTCGGCGATGGGGACGGCGGGTTCGATAACCGCAGCATCGTCCCGCGAGGCAGTATTATAACGAGGGGAGTCGCAGAAATCATCGCCAGCCAGGGCTTCGGCGGCAATCGCGTCGTCGTCACCAGCGGCATCTCGAATACCGTTCTGAAAGACTTCACCGTCGGCGGTGCCAGCTACAAAGGCGGCGTCTTCGTGGCAGCCGCAGCGGATCTCACCGGCGACGGAATCGTTGATTTCATCGTCGGTCGCGACCGCGGACGCACGGTGGTCGAGACATTCAACGGCGCGACTGGCGCGCTGCTTAGCACCATCACGCCATTTGCCGCGAACTATAAACTGGGCGCACGCGTCGCAGCGGCCGACATTAATCTCGACGGAATCGCCGACATCATCGTCGGCTCCGGCGGACGAAATGCAGGCAGCGTGAAATTCTTCGACGGCGTGACGAATGCCGAGATGACCGCGCGCACATTCAGCGCATTCCCGACATTCCCGAACGGCTCCGTATTCGTCGCGGGATCGTCGCCCGTACCGCACCCGCAGCTCACATAAACCAATTCTGAACATGAACATGCACATTCCATCCGCAATCGTCGCAGCCTGCCTGCTAGTCGCCGCCGCTTCCGCAAAAGAAGTCGCGCCACCGTCGGCCACCGCGTCGGCCGCGCCAGTCGGACATCTCACGCTCGGCTCGCAATTCAGCGAGGACCTCAGCGGGGTGAATCTCAATGCCATACTCGGTATCTGGACTCCGCCGAGCCACGATGCGTTTCTCTTCCTAGACGCCGGCTTCCACTACGAAGACAACGGCCAGTTTATCACCAACCTCGGCGTCGGATTCCGGCAGATGTTGAGCGACGAAATCATCGTGGGTGCCAACGTCTTTTGGGACAACGTCCACAGCGAACACGGCAACGACTTGAACCAACTCGGGCTCGGACTCGAATTGCTCACGAAGTGGGTGGACGCGCGCTTGAACTACTACGTGCCCGAGGACGACACATTTGGCGTGGGCCGGCGCAGCACGAGCAGCACCCGCAGTCGGTTCGTTCCGGGCGGCATCGCGCTAACGACCGAACGTGCGGAATTCACGCGATTCGAGACGGGGCTCGAAGGATTCAATGCCGAGATCGGCTTCCTCATTCCCGGCCTCGAAAACATCGCAGAGACCCGCATTTTCGCCGGCTACTACCACTACGACAATCGCTTCGGATCGGACTTCGACGGCTTTAAAGCGCGCCTCGAAGCCCGCGTGCTGAAAGGCGTCACCGCGAACGTGGAATACTGGGACGACAAAGCGCTGATGGGCGGCCACTGGACCGCCGGAGTCGCCGTGAGCGTACCGTTCGACCTCGGCAATCTCTTCGCGGGGAAGAACCCGTTTGAAGGCGCGAGCGAGGCTTTCCAACGCGTCCCGCGCCGCTTTTCGGATCGCCTCAGCGACGACGTCGTGCGCTCGCACCGCATCCAGACGACCACGTCGGGCGAAATCCAGACGAGTGCTTCGCGGACGACTCGCTTCACTCCGGTGAAGAGCGAGGTTGTTAAAACGGGCGGAGGTCAGGGTGGCGGAGCACCGCAGGGAGAGGGCTTTCCAATCGAGTAGCTCGGAATTCTCGCTCGCATTTCGATCCGCCGTGGCGAGTGACCTCGCGTGTGCGGACACGTTGACTAATGTTCCGTCGGTGAGAGGCTTTTCTTAAACCGAACCGATGGATCTCTCACACCCGATATTTGCGTGCTGCCTGCTCGCGGCCCCTGCGCTGGCGGAGAGTGGCCATTGGGCTTTTCGCGCACCCCGGGATGTCGCACCTCCCGCCGTAGCGGATGCTCGTATGGTGAAGACGGACATCGACCGCTTTATCCCAGCGAAAGTGGACGCGCCGCTGGCCGACGCGCGCACGCTGATTCGGAGGATGACTTTTGACCTAATCGGACTGCCGCCGACGCCCGAGGATGTGGAGTCTTTCGTCAAAGCGGGGGATCGCGACGCGGCTGTCGCGCAGCTTGTGGAGCGACTGCTGGCCAGCCCGCGCTATGGCGAACGGTGGGGGAGGCACTGGCTGGATGTGGCGCGTTACTCGGACACGAAAGGTTATGTCTTCAGCCGCGAGGAACGCCGATTTGTCCACGCGCCAGCGTATCGAGATTGGGTCATTCGGGCTTTCAATGACGACCTGCCGTACGATCGATTTTTGCTTTTGCAGATTGCGGCGGATCAACTCGTGCCATCGGAATCGCCCGATCTTGCAGCGATGGGTTTCCTCACCGGCGGACGCCGTTTCATCGGTGTGAAGCACGACATCATCGACGACCGTATCGATGTGGTGACGCGCGGGACGATGGGGCTGACGGTCCAGTGCGCACGGTGTCACGATCACAAGTATGATCCGATTTCCATCGAGGACTACTACTCGCTCTACGGAGTCTTTCACGGCGGAGAGGATCGGCTGGTTCCGCTCGCCGCAGTTGCGGACGAGGAACTGCGCAAGCGTCAGGAAAAGTTTGCATCCACGATGGCGAAGCGGCGCGAAGAAGCGGCTGCGAGGCTCCGAGCGCGGGTGGGTGATTACCTCGCTGCGCAGGGCGAGATGGGGAAATATCCGGAGGAGGGATTTGATCAGATTCTTGCTCCCGATGAAATCATTCCCGCGTCGGTGCGGCGGTGGCGGGATTTTTTGCACGGTGCGAAGTCGCATCCGATCTTTGCGCCGTGGGTTGCGTTCGTGACGAAGAGCGAAGTTGCTCCTGCGGTCATAGTGAATCCGCTGGTCGCGGCTGCATTTGCGATTCCGCCGAAATCTCTGACGGAAGCGGCGCAGCGATACGGGGTGCTTTTTCTCGATGCGGAGAAGCAGAGCACTCCGGAAGCTGCGGAGCTGCGGGCGTTTTTGCGTGCCCCGGATTCGCCGGCAAACGTGCCCGATACCGGGATCGTCAACAATGATCAGTTCTTTCCGTTCACCGCGATTGAGGAACTTTGGAAGACGCAGGGCGAAGTGGAACGGAGGCTCATCGAACTTGGAACGCCGGCGGCGCTCATCGTCGCTGATCTTCCTCCTGAGCCGAACCCACGCGTTTTCAAGCGTGGCAGCGCGTCGCGGCTTGGCGACGAAGTGCCCCGACAGTTCCTCGAAGTGATTGCCGGTGAGAACCGGGTGCCTTTTCAAAAAGGCAGCGGTCGCCTGGAACTGGCACGTGCGATCGCCAGCGCGGAGAATCCGCTCACGGCGCGCGTGATGGTGAATCGCATCTGGCAGCATCATTTCGGAACGGGGCTGGTGAAAACGCCGAGCGATTTCGGTGTGCGCGCGGAATTACCGAGTCATCCGGAGCTTCTCGACTGGCTAGCGCGCCGTTTCATCGCGGAGGGATGGAGCGTGAAGGCCATGCACCGTCTCATTTTGAAAAGCGCTGTGTATCAGCAGGCGGCAGGCGAGTTTCCGAGTCAGCGATTGGGCTTCGAACAACTGCGCGACGCGATGCTTGTGGTGACCGGTGAACTCGATCTGGCCACCACCGGCAAATCGCCGGAGTTGCTTGATGCCGCAAACAAACGCCGCACGGTGTATTCGTACGTGGATCGGCAGTTTTTGCCCGGCGTATTCCGGACGTTTGATTTTGCGAATCCCGATATGCACGTCGCCGTCCGGCACGAGACGACCGTCCCGCAACAGGCGCTGTTTTTTCTGAATGGAGCGTTTGCTGCGGCTCGTGCGAAGGCGCTTGCCTCGCGACTTACGGGCGAACCTGATGTGAGGGTTCAGCAACTCTATCGTGCGCTTTATCAGCGCACCGCCAGTCCGGAGGAAGTGGTGATGGCGTTGCGCTTCATCGGGGCTTCGAAGAGCGACATTGTGGCCGGAAAGCCCGTACGCGAGACCCAGTGGCGCTACGGCACTGGAGAATACGACGAGACTTCGAAGCGCCTGAAATCCTTTGCGCCGCTCTCTCATTTCACCGGCAGTTCGTGGCAGGGCGCGAGCGAGTGGCCGGGTAGCAATACGGGGTGGGCGCAGCTCACTGCGGAGGGCGGGCATCCCGGCAACACCCGCAAACACGCCTGCGTACGCCGCTGGGTTGCGGCGGTGGATTCGGATGTTCAGATTTCCGGAATACTCAAGCACGAACCCGAGCAGGGTGACGGGGTTCGCGCGTTCATTTTGTCGAGCCGCAGTGGCGAGTTAAAATCGGTGAGCGTTCACCAATCGTCCGCCGATATGAGCGCCAGCGCCACGGTGAAAGCGGGCGACACGATCGACTTCGTCGTCGATATCGGCGGCACGCTGAGTTACGACCAGTTCTTGTGGTCTCCGAGCGTGAAGATTGGCGCAGTTGCCCACGACGCACAGAAAGAATTTTCCGGCCCGAATCCGGAATCCCAATATCTCTCGCCGTGGGAGCAATACGCGCAGGTGCTCCTGCTTTCGAACGAGTTTGCCTTTGTTGATTGAACCATGCTGAACCGACGTCAATTTCTCACACGCGCTGGAATGGGCATGGGTGCTCTTTCGCTCGGGGCTCTCGCCGATTCTCCGCTCGCTGCGCACGCGCCACATTTCGCGCCCAAGGCAAAGCGGGTAATTCATTTTTTCCTCAACGGCGGGCCGTCGCATGTCGATACCTTTGACCCCAAGCCGATGCTTGCAAAGTATGCCGGGCAGCCGCTTCCGGGCGAGTATCTCCGGACCGAGCGGAAGACGGGCGCGGCGTTTCCGTCGCCGTTTGCATTTCGGAAATATGGACAGAGCGGGCTGGAAATCAGCGAGCTGTTTGCGAAGACGGCGGCTCATGCGGATGACATCGCGGTGGTGCGCTCAATGTATGCGCAGGTGCCGAATCACGAGCCGTCGCTCATGCTCATGAACTGCGGCGACAGCGTGCAGGCGCGGCCGAGTTTTGGATCGTGGCTTCTCTACGGACTCGGCTCGGAGAATCAGAATCTGCCGGGCTTCGTGGCGATGTGTCCGGGTGGAATGCCGATCAAGGATTCCGAGAACTGGCAGGCGGGATTTCTCCCGGGCGCGTTGCAAGGCACGTTCGTCGATCCGCAGCATCGCGAGTTGGACAAGCTCATCGAGAATATCCGCAGCCCGCACGCATCTACGGCAATTCAGCGCCGGCAACTTGATCTCCTGCGCGACATCAATGCAGCTCATCAGCGCACGCACAGCGACCCGCGGCTGGAGTCGCGCATCCATTCGTTCGAGCTCGCATTCAGGATGCAGATGGAAGCGACGGATGCGTTCGATATCGCACGGGAAAGCGCAGTCACGCGCGCTGCCTATGGCGACCACGTTCACGGGCGCCAGACGCTTATCGCCCGGCGGTTGCTGGAGCGCGGTGTGCGGTTCGTGCAGCTCTGGCACGGTGCCGGACAGCCGTGGGATCATCACTCGAATATCAAGGATAACATCCGCAAACACTCGGGTGAGATTGATGGTCCGATCGCGGCGTTGATTGCGGATCTCAAGCAGCGCGGGATGCTTGAGGATACGCTCATTTTGTGGGGCGGCGAGTTTGGTCGAACTCCCACCGTCGAACTCGGAGACGCTGGCAAATCGCAGCTTGGACGCGACCACAATCACTACGGCTTCAGCGTGTGGATGGCGGGCGGAGGAATCAAAGGCGGAATGGTGCATGGAGCCACTGACGAGTTCGGATTCAAGGCAGTGGAAAAGCGCGCGAGTGTCCACGATCTTCACGCCACGATGTTGCACCTGCTCGGCTTCGACCACGAGCGGCTCACCTACCGTCACGCAGGCCGCGATTTCCGGCTCACGGATGTGTCGGGGGACGTGATGCGCGATATTCTCGCGTAGTTACTCTGATTCGCCGGCGGCCTTTCGGAATCGCGATGTCGCGAGGAACGCGAGGACGAACATCAGCACGAGCGTCATGCCGAGTGCGGAGCCAAACGGCCAGTCGCGCCCTGCGAAAAACTGGTTGGCGATGACGTCTCCAATCATCGGCGATTTTCCGCCGCCCATGAGGCTGCTGATTGCAAACATCCCGACTGCGGGGACGAAGACGAGCATGATTCCGGCGACGATGCCGGGGCGGGTGAGCGGAAGAATGACGCGCTGAAATGCACGAACAGGACCGGCACCGAGGTCGAATGCTGCTTCGACGAGTGCATTGTCGAGCTTCTCCACGCTTCCGTAGATGGGGAGAATCATAAACGGCAGATAGTTGTAAACGAGTCCGAGAACGACGGCACCGGGTTTGTAAAGGAGCTGGAATGGATGATCGATGAAGTGGGAATACTGGAGCATTCCGTTCAGCAGTCCTTCCTCGGCGAGGATGGTGATCCAAGCGTAAGTGCGGATGAGAAAGCTCGTCCAAAATGGAATCATGACCGCCATGAGCAGGAGGTTGCGCGTGTCCTCTTTTGCCCGGCCGATATACCAGGCGACGGGATAGCCGATCAAAACGCATAGGAACGTGGCGATGGCGGCGTAGAGGCACGAGTAGCCGAACACGCGGAGGTAAGGAGCTGCGAAGCGGGTCACTTTTTCCGTGCCGATGACTTGTTCCTCGCCGTTCGCGTCGATCTTCGTGATGTCCTCTTCTTCCGTGGTCAGGAGCTTGCCTTCATCATCCACGACGATGCGCTTGAAGTTGCCGGTTCCGAAGGTCGGCTTCTGTGCTTCGCCCTCGGCGGGCGCGGGTTGTTTGTAAACAGGGAAGCCGGTGTCCTCGTTTGCGCCGGTAAAGCTCGCGACGAGGAGGATGAGCGTGGGCGCAACTACAAATGCGAGCAGCCAAAGAACCATCGGCGCAAGCAGGAGCCAGCCGATGATTCCGGGTTTCTTGCCCGGCGTGGATCTGGATTTTGCTGCGTTGGCGGGTTGCATATACGGTCAGCGGATGAGTCGCAACTGGCGCATGAATTCCCCGCGCAGTGTTTGTTCCGATGCTTCGATTCTCGTGAGCTTCCAGCCGTCGAATCCCCGCATCTCGAAGATGAGTTTTGTCGCCGACTGATTGTCCAGCGCGGTGAAGACAAAAGGGGAGCGCCATCCGGTTTTCACGATCGCGTAGTTGCTCTGGCCCGCGTCTGCGCGTGTGGCCTCCAGCATCTTCTCGATTTTGTCGGCGGTGAACTGGAGGTCGAGATGGGTTTCAAACAGCGCCGCTGTTTTTGCGACGTCCAGTTTCGTCTGGGTCGGGGTGGCGTGGGTGCGCAAATACTCGGATAGAAAAGGGCGCAGGCTTTCTTTCAGGGAATTCCGATATGTGACATGGTCGGTGAGCGCGGCGAGGGTGGCGCCCTCGTGCTCTCTCACTGCCTTGGCATAGCGCGATGAGGTCTCGTAGGGCGAGTAGATGAACGCGCCCAGAGCAATCAGGAAGACGAAGAAGAGTATCTTGAACATGGATGCCTCTTCCTGTCGTTCCGCTATTTTACGAGAGCCTCCATGGCCGGGTCGGCTTCAGCGCCGAGTTCCACGGCTTTGTCGTAGCACCTCTTGGCTTCGACCTTGTCGGCGGGTGTCTTGGTGGCCATGACCACGGCGAGATTGAAGTATGCGTCCGCGTATTTTGGTTCGAGCTGAAGCGCTGTTTCCAGTTCCTTCTGCGCGGCTTCCATCCAGCCCTTTTGCGCGGCGGTGATGCCGAGGTAATTGTGCGCGGTGGCGTTGCGGGAGTTGATCGCGAGCGACTTGGTGAGCGCGTTTACCGCTTCGTCGTACTTGCCCTGACTGTAATAAACGATGCCGAGCGTACACCAGCAGAAGGAATCCTCGGGCGCGATGGCGAGAGCTTTGCGGAAGCTGTCCTCGGCTTGCTTGAGCTTGCCGGAGCGAAATTGAACGACGCCGCGGTTGGAGAGCAAATACAGGTTGTTCGGTACGAGTTGGAGCGCTTTGTCGTAGAGGCGCTCTGCGTCGGGATATTTCTCCCGGTCAAACGCAGCCTTGGCTTGCTCGGCGAGCGGCTTCACGTCGTCGGGCAGATTCGGCACAGCCGACGTCTGCACGGCGTTCGAATTGCCGTTCTTGCCGTTCTCGGGCTTGATCGGCTCGGTCTTCATTTCCGTGGGCTCTTTGT
>JAYUSJ010000050.1:0-2606 GCA_043755735.1 Verrucomicrobiaceae bacterium
GTTCAGCTACGGTTGCTCTCATCAGCTCCGATGTCATCTTTTCATGTTCATTAGTTCAAGCCCATGCCGGGCACACTAGCCCGCGAGTCCCTTCGCGGCGTCACACCTCCCGCGAAGCGGCACTTCGATTGATTGGTCGCTTCGCGAGTAATATTCAGCCGCGAAGGGACTCGCGGGCTACTTTGCGCTTCGCGCGATTTCACTTTTAACCACACCCGACGCAAAACAACGGCACAACAACGGTGCCAGGCTGATAGTTTGCGCGAGCCGAAAAGATTTATTGACTTCCGGCATGGATAGTTTTCCATCCGCCCCGTGATGCGAACGACAGCCTACAAATTGTCCGCGTATTCCGAGCAGGCCCTCGCCCGCCCGTCGGAATCTTCGTCCGCAAATGACGCCTCTTATTCCACCCACCACGCGTCCGCTGCGAAAAACCACGGCTTTTTTTCCGAAAACCACGCGTCCGGTGCGGGATACCATGCATGGGGAGCCAAAAACCACGCGTGGTTTCTCGCTCCCCACGTCTCCTTTTTCAAAAACCACGCGTGGTGCGTGAAAAACCACGCGTGGTTTTTCATTCCCCACGCGTGGTTTTTGGCTCCCCACGCGTGGTTTTTCACTCCCCACGCCGCTTTTTTGCCTGAATTTGCATCCAAACCAACAACACAACACTAACAGAAATATACACTTATGGCAGTTTTCACAGGATTTTACCCGGACCGCGAGGGCGACCAATGCGAGTTTCTCGCCAACCTCGGCGAGAAATGCGCCAATTACACCGTCCAGCTTGGCAGCAACGCAGCCGAGATGGTGCAGGTGAAGTCCGTTTGCCTCCTCCTTTGCTACATCAAAGGCGTGTGGGTGGACGGGCTCCAAAAGCAGGCCGAGGCCGCCGTGGCGTTTCGCAACGCCATCGAGACCGCCAAAGCGCCCACCGTCCCCACCGTCCCAGTCGTCGTCACTTGGGACCCGCCCGCCGGCAGCGCCAGCCCCACGATAGGCCTGCTCACCTGGCTCTTCACAGTCATCGCCCACTGGAAAACAGCGCCCGGCTGCTCCGAGTCTATCATGCTCGACCTGGGAATCAAAGGCACCGCCCCCGAAGCCAGCACCGAGCCGCCCGACATCAGCGCAAAAGTGGACGGTAGCATCGTGAAAGTGCGCGTGATTAAGGCCGGCAATAAAGGCTACTTCCTGCAAAGCCGCGTCCAAGGCGAGACCGGCTGGACTGACCTAGGCCCCACCACCGCCGCCACGTTTGAAGACAAACGCCCCGTCAAAGTCCCCGGCACCGCCGAATGGCGCGAATACCGCGCAAAGTTCTGGGACGGCACGGAAGTCTCCGGCGGCTGGAGTGAGGTTGTGCGGGTGATGGTGGAGGGGTAGAAATATCATCATGGCCAGTGAACAAATTTGGATGCCGGTCTTTAGCGCGCTTACTGGCGCGGTAATCGCCGCTGGCGTATCTTGGGTGAGCAATCATCGCACGGACCTCCGTGACGCAAGGAAGTTACAGTTTGATGCGGAGCAAAAGGAATTGGACCGAAAACTTTCACTAAAGAAAGATATCTACCTCGCGGTCGCGTCAGACTTCGCCCGGTTTCAGGTATCGCTGAGTACGCTGGGTGATACACCTATAGCAGACCTGAAGACTCTCCTTCCGTTTGGGGATTTTGCTGCTGCGTTCGCGCGCCTTGAAATTGTCGCTCCTCTACCGCTTTATCAAGCAGCGCACGAAGCGGGAAAGTTCATCCGAACCACATTTGGACCGCTTGTTGTTGAGCGAATTCGATTGCAGTGTGCGCTTGATGATTTGGCAGAGACCGTCCGCGATTCTGATGAACCGAGCGATTTACAGCAAATCGAACACCTTTCGAAGGAGGCACTTAAAGTTCGCCGGCAGAGCTTGGAATGGGAGCATAACGCCTTTCGGCTTCGTTGTACAAAGCATTCACTGGAATTGAAACGCCGCCTGATACCGTTTGTTCGGGAGTTACGGCGGGAATTTGACACCGCAATTGATATGAAGCAGTTCGATGCGATCCAATCCGATTCGCTGAAGGATGCTGAGATGTGCGTCGAAGATAATTTACGCTCTTTGAACGAACATTTCGGCACGAAACTTTCCGAAACGCCTTGATAGCGAAAATTGTGGAGCCAGATCGGTAGTTCGGCAATTTCTCGCTCGCCCCGCTTTGCGTTACGCCGAAGGCGTTGCATCTATCAGCCCAACGGTTGATGCGAGGAACGAGCATCTACCTTGGGAACCCTGCACAAACATGATTTACCCCGCAGGGGTTCCATCGAGACGTGTGCATTCGGATGAAACCCCTGCGGGGTAAAAACGGCATGACCGTTGCCCCAGCGTAGCTCGTTCCTCGCAACGCTGGGCTGAATGATGCAACGCCTTCGGCGTAACTCTGCGGGCTATCCACATACAATCGGGACAACCATCGGGCCGAATGATGCAACGCCTTCGGCGTAACCGAAACGCGCGGGGCGTGAACGGCTGACTTCGCGCTTCTCTCGCGGGCGATGTCGCGCTAAAGAACAGAATATGGAAATCGTACCGATCGAACTTTTTGGCATCCACGTGGATGTGC
>JAYUSJ010000051.1:0-25535 GCA_043755735.1 Verrucomicrobiaceae bacterium
AAGCGCTGCGCGCGACTCCCCGAATGCGATCGGCTGGTGGTGTTTGGTGGTGACTAGACGAGTCGCATTCGGGTCGTCGGCGCAGTAGAAAACCTTCCCCTTGGTATTGGCCAGAAGCCGCTCAAACGCTGCTTCGATCGCCGCAAGATCGGGATAAAAATCAAGATGCTCCTCCTCGATGTTGAGGATGATGGAGTGCTCGGGGTGATAGCCGACAATTGTACCGTCGCTCTCATCAGCCTCCGCCACAAAATATTCGCCCGCCGGGTCCCAGTAGGCATTCACGCCGAGGATTGGAATCTCCGCACCGACATAGTGCGAGGGATTCACTCCTCCCACGCGTAAGACATGCGCGGCCATCGAACTCGTCGTCGTCTTTCCGTGCATTCCTGCGACTACGATTCCCCGCTTCTGGCGCATGATTGCCGCAAGCGCATCCGCCCGCCGCACCATCGGTATTCCAAGCCGGACCGCGGCATCGAAGTCCGCGTGACCGGGCTTGATTGCGGACGAGTAGATCACGAGTTCGGATTTGCCGGCTAATGCAGGATCCGCAGGCGACGAAAACTCCAGCCCGAGCGTCTGCAAGCGAGTCGTTTCTACGGTCGTCGCCTTGTCGCTTCCGCTCACCATGTGCCCCAGTGAGATGCACAGTCCCGCGATTCCGCTCATGCCGGAGCCCGCGACACCGATGAGGTGAATTCGCCGCGCGCCCGCCGTGAGAAATTGTGCAAGTTGTGGTCCGTCCATCGTCATGCGCAGTGTTTCAAAATGGTGTCTGCCACCAACTCGGCAGCGTTGAACGGCGCCAGTGCGAACGCGCTGGATGACATTTCATCCAGTCGTTTCGGCGAATCGAGAATATCCGTAAGGGCCCGGACCAAGGCTTGCGGCGACGCATCGCTCTCCTGAATCAACACAGCCGCTCCCGCCTTGTGGTAAATCTGCGCGTTCGCCGTCTGATGATCGTCAGCGGCGTATGGAAACGGGATCAAGATCGAAGCCAGCTTGAAATGCGACAACTCCGTGAGACTGGCCGCGCCGCTCCTTGCGATCGCGATCTCCGCGGCGGAGTAAACCTCCTGCATCGCATGATGAAATGCGGCCACGTAAGCTTGAACTCCCGCCTTCGCATACGCGGCACGCGTCGATACTTCGTCCGCTTTTCCGGTGAGGTGAATGACTTGCAGTCGCTCCGCGAGCGCCGGCATAGCCTCCACTACGCGCCGGTTGATGCCGCTTGCGCCCTGACTCCCCCCCATCACCAGCAAGGTCGTTTTCGTCGGCGATAGTCCGAGCGATACCCTCACATCGGCTTTGTTCACCACCGTATTCAGCGCGCTCCTGACCGGCGTTCCAACGAATTCACACACCGCTTTCGGAAAACGCACGCGGCATTCCTCAAAACCAAGCAGCACACGCGTGACGTAGCGGGCATTCAACTTGTTAGCCCGCCCCGGAATCGCGTTCGATTCATGGACAAAAGTCGGCACCTTCCGTTTGCGTCCGACAACGATTGGCGCAAAGCAGGTGAATCCACCCATGCCCAGGACCGCGCTCGGCTTCCATTCCGCATAGAGTTTGGCACATCGTTTTTTGGCGGCTTGCAACTTCAACCAAAACCGGAAGAACGCCATCGGGGACTTCGATTGCAGGCCTTCGCCCGCGACCTTTTCGATGCGAAAGTCTTTGCAACCCTTCGTCGCAACCGCATCGATCTCTTTCTCGGAAATCAGCAGCATCACCTTGTGTCCGCGGTTCACCAGTACTTCCCCTACGGCGATGCCCGGAAACAAGTGTCCACCAGTTCCACCTGCGGCGATCACGAAGTTCAAGTTTCCGCCCTCCCGCCGCAATCACACCGCAGTGCGTTTCCGGACCAGCGCACGACACTCGGTGGTGTCGCATGGTCCGTTGAACGGTCTGCTTTCTCTGGGTGATTCGCGGGCACTTTTATTGAGTTCTAGATCGGGCCTTTTGCGGGTGCGATCGGAGTTCTCGCGGTAGGGATCTTTGCCACCGGATTCTCAAACGGCTGCCCAAGGAGTCGCGGAGTGTTCATGGGCCACCACCGGACCGTCGGATGCACGGTCGAATCGTTAGTCTGCGTCTCCTTCTTTATGTATCCCGCTGTCGTTGCTGGTTTCTTCATAGTTTGTGTCGTTGGTTTTCCGTCAAATCCGGGGCGTTGGCCGGGTGAGAATTTTTTCGCGCAACTGGACCCCGTCCGGATCGTGCGATTCGCCGTATCCACGGCGATAAATGCTGATGATCAGACCGATTCCACAGAGGCAAAAAGCGAGGTTCGATCCCCCATAACTGATGAACGGAAGGGGCAGTCCTTTATTCGGAAGCAGCATCGTCGTCACCCCGATGTTTAACACCGCCTGCAATGCAAGAAGGACGACGATCCCGAAGCCGAGCAGCTTGCCAAAATGATCCCGCGACTTCATCGCCACCACCGCTCCGGTGAGGAGCAACGAAAGGAACGCAATCACGACCGTGAGTGTGCAGCGCAATCCGAGTTCCTCGCCGACCATCGGGAAAATGAAATCGGTATGCGCATATGGAAGATAGAAGAACTTCTGCATCCCCTCACCCAGGCCCCGACCGTCCATGCAACCGGCGGCGAATGCGACCAGTCCCTGCATCTGTTGATAAGCGTCTTTCGGATATTGCTCCGGATGTAGGAACGCAAGAAACCGTCCGGTTCGCTCCGGCATCAGCTTGATCGCCAGAGCTAGCGATGCAAACCCGAGCAACGCGAGCAACGCGAGATGCCAGAACCGTGCGCCCGCAACGTACATCATGATTAGCGCCGTACCTCCAATCAGACACGACGATCCGAGGTCCACCTCCGGCGCGATCAACACAATCAGTCCCATCACGATGCCGAGAGGAAACAGGAATCCCTCCTTGAACTCTTTTGCGCGAGGCACCTTGAGGTTTTTCGCCAGCATCTCTTTCCTCGAATACCACCAGGCGACCATGATGATCGCGGCCAGCTTTGCCAGCTCAGACGGCTGGGCGGTCTGGCTGCCGATTCCGATCCAGCGCCGGGCGCCATTGATGTTTCGCCCGATCACCGGAACAAAGCACAGGATCAAAAGCAACGCGGAAAAGCCATAGATCCACCACCGATATTTCTCAATCTTCCTGTAATCAATTAACGCAGCGATCACCGCCATCAATGTCCCCACCACGAGCCAGAAGAGCTGCCGTTTCAGGAAGTACGAGGGGTCGCCTTTTGCCTCCTGTGCGTAGGCTCCCGTGCTCGTAAGCATGATGACCCCGATCGACACCAACGTCACGACCGACACCACCAATGTGAAGATGCAAAACATCACAAAGTTGCGCCGCAGGTACTCCCGCAATCGTTGGTAGAAGAGCCGCATGAGAACTAACTCTTGCTCGGAATTTTGAGCGGCTGTCCGGGCTGGATTTTCCTCGGGTCCTTGATGTTATTCGCCTTGATCAAGGCTTCGTAACTCACACCGTGCTCCCGCGCAATCTTCGCCGCGGTGTCTCCTTTCTGGATTGTGTAAGTCTTTGAACCCGATGTGAGAAATGGCTTCGTCGTTGACGGCGTCGTTTTCACCGGGCTGACGGCGGGCTTGGGCGGAGAGGTTTTCACCGTCTCGGTGCGGCGCGGTTCCACTACGGGGATCGGCGGGAGCGAGTTCTTGTCCGGCAGATTCAAGGTCTGGCCCACTGCAATGTCCGCGGAACTTTTCAAACCGTTCAAGCGCACCAACTCCGGGACCGTGGTGCCGTAGGCAATCGCGATTCTCGATACGGTCTCGCCCTGCTTCACTGTGTGAAGCAAGGAGCCGGTGCTTGGCAGAATTTTCGGCGGATTGTTCTCCACGGCGGGGACATCGATCTGCGGCACTTCCGGAGCGAGTTGGGCCGACTTGGAGCCGCCCACCGCTGCAACGGTCATCGGAGTCGCAATAGCCTTCTTGTCCTTGGATTGCGAAGCTGTGACCGGCTCAATGTTTTTGCGGTTCTCTTTGATCTTTGTGAACGCGACGATCCCCACAACTGCAACGATGTGCAGGAGCAGGACGACGACGAATGCGCCCGACAATTTTGTATCATCGGTCTCTTCGTCATAGGATGAGGCAGCGGCATTGCGCACTGCGGTGGCGTTCATTTTCTTCGGCTTTACGAAGAACTTCCGGAGCTTACGGATCGGATTATTCATGACTGTATGGGCGTTGTTGTTGTTTTGAGTTGGTGGACTATCTGGCGAAATTGGTTCCCTCGATCTGCGTAGTTCCTGAACATGTCGAACGAGGACGTGCCCGGGCTGAAAAGGACGATGTCGCCGCTCCGGGCCTGCGACTGCGCTGTGGAAATGGCGCGCTCCAGTGAGCGACCGACGTTGATGCAGCGGATTTTCGGCGACCACATCTGCTCGATTCTTTCGGCCATTTCTCCGATTAAAATCGCGCAACGGCATTTGTCCGAAACGACATCCCGGACGCTGTCGAACTCGAAGCCCTTATCCTTGCCTCCAGCAATCAGAACGACGGGCCGACTCTCGCCAGCGAGCGCTTTTTCGAGCGAGTCGAGATTGGTCGCCTTGGAATCATTCACGTAGTCAACGCCGTCCACAGTGCGGATGAGTTCACAGCGGTGCGGCAAGGCCCGGTATGCGGAGAGGGGAGCCGCGAGCTTGTCAACATCGAGGCCAAGCGCGACTCCGACGCCAAGTGCCGCCATCAGATTCTCCGCATTGTGCGATCCGCGGAGCTGCGTGCCAGCCATCGCGAGCACAGGCTTTCCGTGATACAAAATGACACCCTCCTTTAGCTCAAAGTCCCCGCCGGCCTGGTATGCGCTAAAGGTGATTTTTCGGGCCTTCAGGGGCGGAAGTTTGTCCCGCAGATTCACAACTGCGAAGTCGTCTGCGGTTTGGTTTTCGAAGATGCGGAGTTTCGCGGCGAAGTAGCTCTCCATATCCGGATATCGATCCAGATGATCCGAGGCAAATCCGAGCCACACGGCAACCATCGGACGGAACCGGCGGATTTCTTCGAGTTGAAAACTGCTGATTTCCACAGTGATGACGTCGAGAACTCTGCCCTCCAGCGCCTTTGCGGAAAATGCCGGAGAGATGTTTCCACACGCGATGGTTTTCACCCCCACGGCATTGAGCATCGACTCGACGAGTTGAGTCGTGGTCGTTTTTCCATTCGTGCCGGTGATGCCGATGACCGGACGCCCGCAGACGCGATCCGCGAACTCCAACTCCCCGATGAGCTCAATGTTTTTCGAACGAAAGTTTCTCACCAGCGGAACGACCGGATCAATCCCGGGACTGAGAATCCCAAGGTCATAAATGGCGGAGTCCGAATCGGCGGCATCGCCGCAGAGGAAGTTGATTCCAAGGGAACTCATGCGGTCTATTTTTGTCGCAAGCGCTTCGGCGCTTCCGCTGTCCAGAATGGTCACGCGCGCATCGAGAGCACGGAGAAGTTTCGCCGCACTTTCGCCGCTCTCGCCCGCACCGAGCACTGCAATATGGAGGCCGGATACGTTCATCGCAGTTTCAAGGTTGCAAGGCCCAGGAGCGCACAAACGAAGCTCACGATCCAAAAGCGGGTGACCACGGCGGTTTCCTTCCAGCCGCTCAACTCGAAGTGGTGATGCAGCGGTGCCATTTTGAAAATGCGACGACCCTCGCCGTATTTGCGGCGCGTAAATTTGAAGTAGAAGCGCTGGATGAGCACCGAGGTCGCCTCGACGACAAAGACGAAGCCGATGATCATGAGCAGGAGCTCCTGCTTCACGCAGATCGCCACGACGCCAATTGCTCCGCCGATCGCAAGTGATCCTGTGTCGCCCATGAACATTTTTGCCGGGTGTGCATTCCACCAAAGGAAGCCCAATGAAGCCCCGGCAAGCGCCATGCAAAACACGGTCAACTCACCGGCCTGGGGGTAAAACGGCACCTGCAGGTAATCCGCAATGTAGTGATTTCCCGCGATATAGGCGAGCACGGCGTAGGCGAACGTCACCGTCAAAGTGCATCCGGTCGCGAGACCGTCCAGTCCGTCGGTGAGGTTCACCGCGTTCGAGGTCCCCATGATGATTCCCGCGATGAACAGGAACGTGATCGGCACGCCCATGTTCGCAATCAGCATCTTTTTATAGAACGGAACGAACAGCGCGCGCGCCTGGATTTGAAGCTGAGGATCGCTGAGAAAGAACCAAGTGACGCCGATCGCGATGAGAAGCTGCACGATGAGCTTCGTGCGCTCTCGAACTCCCGCGGAATTCTTTTTTGCGACCTTCAAGTAATCGTCTGCGAACCCGAGCCCGCCCGCCGCAAGCATCGACGCAAGAACGAGCCATACAAACGTGTTGTCAGGCCGCGCCCAGAGGATTGTTGAGACGACTGTGGAGCCGAGCAGAAGAATCCCCCCCATGGTGGGCGTGCCTGCTTTCTTGCCGTGCAGATCGGCGAGTTTGTTGACTTCATCCGCAGTGCGAATGGGCTGGCCAAACTTGAGGGACAGCAGCTTGCGAATCGTGTAGTTCCCAAACAGGAGCGACAGGACGAATGCGGTCAACGCAGCAAAGACCGCGCGGAACGTGATGTACTGAAATACGTTGAACGCCTTCAGGAAATCGCTTGTCGCACCCACGCTCAGTCTTTCGAGATAGTAGAGCACTAGACCGGCCCTCCTTTCTCCAGTTCGAGAATGACCCGCTCCATTTGCGCTGCGCGACTGCCTTTTACGAGCACGACGTCGCCGGATTTTGAAAATGAACGCAACTCCGCGGCGGCGGCAAGTGTGTCGGGTACGCAGATGATTTTCGCGACGCCTGCTGCCGAGTCCGCGATCCATCGGGGCTCGTCGCCAACGGCGATAATGCAATCGAGGCCGAGCGCACCGGCAGCTTGTCCCACCCGCCGATGCCCGGATTCGCTCGTCGCCCCGAGTTCGCCCATGCGACCGAGAACGGCGATGCGGCGGCCGGCGGCCGGCTGTTTCGCGAGCGTCGCGAGGCCCGCAATCATGCTGTCGGGATTTGCGTTATAGCTGTCGTCCAGAATCGTGAGACCCGCGATTTGCTTTTGCTGGAGACGCCCCTTGCTGAGGCCCGCATCGCGGAGACCAGCGGCGCACTCCTCTAGCGTCACGCCAAATTCGAGCCCGGCGGCACAGGCGAGGAGTGCATTCCTCACCATGTGCTCGCCGGGTACCGGGAGCTCCGCATCCACGCACCGCCCAGTGGCATGGATTCGGAATTTTATCCCGGATGAAATTGTTTCGAGGTCCGTCGCGCGGACATCACCGGTACTGATTCCTGCGGTGACGACGCGCGCGCTGCAGCGCGCGGATATTGCAGGAGAAAAGTCGTCTTCTGCATTGAGGAACACCGTGCCGCTGCTGTGGACGGCCGCTGCGAGTTCTCCCTTTTCCTGTGCGATTGCCTCACGCGTGCCCATGTATTCGATGTGGGCCGTACCGACATTCGTGATGATGGCCGCGTCAGGCCGCGCCAATGCTGCAAGCGGCGCAATTTCTCCGGGATGATTCATCCCGAGTTCCACCACCGCGACTTCGTTATCGCCGCTCAGCGAGAGCAGTGTCAGGGGGACACCGATGTGGTTGTTCAGGTTTCCTGCGGTTTTCGCGGTTCTGAATTTCCGACCGAGCACGGCTGCGGTGAAGTCTTTTGTAGTCGTCTTTCCATTGCTGCCGGTAATTCCGATGATGCGCACCGGAAGGCTGGCCCGGTAGTGCCGGCTGAGTTCCTGAAGCGCCTTCAACGTGTCGAGGACTTCGATCACTCCGAAGTCCGCCGGCAAATCGATAGGGGCCTTTTCCACGATCGCGCCGACCGCACCAATCCTGGCGGCTTCGCTGACGAACTTATGCCCGTCGAAATTATCTCCACGAAGGGCGACAAAAAGGTCGCCGGATTTGAGCGCGCGCGAGTCGGTGCAAATGTTCGCCACCAGCGCATCCGCACCGCCGGCGAGCAACCGCCCGCCAGACCAGTTCGCTACCTGACTCAGTGGGGTCGCGTCCATTACTCGTAAACCTCCCCATCTCCGCGTCCGCGGCCCGTTTCATCGTTGTTCCAGTTGCTTCTCGGATGACGTCGGGTGACGGTTTCCCGTCGGTCCAGCATGGCGCTGGCAGCGATGGCCGCGTCATCGAATGGCAGCGTGTGGTCCGCAAATTCCTGATAGGTCTCGTGCCCTTTGCCCGCGAGAAGCACGATATCGCGAGGCTCCGCCATCGCGATTGCACGATAGATCGCCTCCTTGCGATCCACGATGATTTCGGGAGTCAGTCGCCGGAAGCCTGGCCTGATGTCGGCAATGATGGCGAGTGGATCTTCCTTCCTCGGGTTGTCGCTGGTCACGATTGCGAAGTCTGCGTTCGCATCCACAGCGGCTGCCATCTTCGGGCGCTTTTCGCGGTCGCGATTTCCGCCGCAGCCAAACATGACGATCAGCCGGGCGGGCTGCAATTCGCGGAGGGTCCGAATGACATTCACAAGAGCGTCGTCCGAGTGCGCATAATCAACAAATACACGGAATGGCTTCTTCCCCTTCACCGCCTGGACCCGGCCGGGAACGGCTGGCGCATCGGCGATCGCTTTCACTGCATTGCGAACCGGCACGCCCATCGCGTAGCAGGACGCAATCGCTGCGAGACTGTTGTAAACATTGAACGCGCCGATGAAAGGCATCTTCACAAGGTAGCTCTTTCCGAACGCGCTGAGCTGATACTGCGTCCCCTCGAAGGTCATCTTGATATCGAGTGCGCGAAAGTTCGAATTTGCCCCCTGCCCGTAGGTGAAGAACTCCGTGGTTTTCCCGATGCGATCGATGATTCGTGAGCCGAACCGGTCATCGAGATTGATCACGACACGACCCGTCTTTTTTTTCTGCGCGGCAAGCCCTTCAAACAGGCGCGCCTTCGCGTCGAAGTAGGCGTCCATCGTCTTGTGGAAGTCCAAGTGATCCTGACTCAAATTTGTGAATGCCGCGACGTCAAACTCCACTCCGCGCAGGCGCTCCTGCACCATCGCGTGGGAGCTTGCTTCGAGTGCACAAGCCTTGCAGCCCGCCGAGCGCATCTGCCACAGAAGCTCGTGTACATCGGCACTCTCGGGCGTCGTGCGCGTTGCGGGAATTTCGCGATCTCCCACGACATAACGGACGGTGCCGAGGAGCCCGCAGCGCATCAGTTCGGTGTCGCAGATGTGCTTGATCATGAACGTGGTCGTGGTCTTCCCATTCGTTCCGGTGACCGCGGCAATCTTCAAAAAGTGGGACGGATGCCGGAAGTACGCGGCGGAAATATCCGCAAGCGCCTGCCGTGGATTGCGCACCTGAATGTGAGTGGCTTTTGTAACCAGACCCGGCTTGTCGCTGATAACGGCGATCGCACCTTTCGCGATCGCTGCGTCGATATACTGGGCTCCGTCCACTTTCTCTCCCGACAGTGCGACAAAAAGTGAGCCCTCGACGACATGGCGTGAGTCGTAGGAAATCGCAGTCACATCGCGATCTTGCGCCCCTGTGACGGCGAGCGGCGAAATGGACTTCAACAGAATATCCAGTTTCATAATTTGCCCTCCTTTGCCAACTGCTTCCGGTAGGCGAGTTCCTCGGCGACCAACTCCGGGTCAGGCTTCAGTCCGATATGTGCGGCGACCCTCTCGGCGATCTTCGAATAAATCGGTGCCGCAACGAGACCGCCGGAGTCCAGCGTCCCGTTCACCGTCGCACTGTCGTCCACGATGACAATCATGCAGAAGCGCGGCGCCTCGGCGGGCATATATCCTACGAATGAGCAGATGTGATCCTCGTTGGAATATTTCTTCGTTTCGTGATTGAAGATTTGCGCTGTGCCGGTTTTTCCCGCAACACGAAATCCGGGCACCCGGGCACGGGTTGCAGTTCCACCTTTGGCTGTAACTTTTTCAAGAGCCCCGCCAACATCTTTCGCCGTCTTCGGGAGGATCAATCCCTCACGCAATGTCTGGGGCTTGTATTCCGCCAGAACATTTCCGCCTTCATCCGTGATGCTTCGAACAATCTGCGGCACGACCAAATTTCCGCCGTTTGCAATGGCGCTCGTTGCGACCACCACTTGCAACGGGCTTGCTGCAACCTCGTGCCCCATCGGGATGTGAAATATGGATGATTTGGTCCACTTCGACACCGGGTGCAAAATGCCACGGGTTTCTCCCGGGAGCGAAATGTCTGTTCGAGAGCCAAATCCGAAATCACGAATGAGAGAGTAGAACTTCTCCTCGCTCATCCGGCGCGCAAGTTCAACCGCTCCTATATTCGAGGATTTGACAATGACCTCTGAGACAGGGATCCATCCGTACGCATGATGGTCCTTTAGAATTCCGCCTGGATACGGCCTCCTTCCATTCCAGCAAAATATTTTTTCCTCAATCGACGCCATCCCGCAATTCAGTGCGCCCGCAGCGGTGATGGTCTTAAATGTTGAGCCCGGCTCAATCGCACCGGACACCGCAAAATTCAGCTTTTGCTCGGGCTTCGCATCCTCCGGGGAGTTCGGATTGTAAACCGGGCGGTTCGCCATCGCCATGATCTCTCCCGATATTGGGTCCATCATCAAAACACAGGCGCGCTTCGGCTTGAGCTTCTTGCAGGCGGCATCAAGCTCTTCCTCCACGATTTGCTGAACGCCGAGATCGACCGTCAGGCGAATGTTCGCGCCGTGCTTTGCCGCGCGTTCCGATCCGCGGGTTGCGACAAGTTCCCTGCCATTCGCGTCTTTCTGGAAAAATCGCTGGCCATCAAGGCCCGTAAGCCACTGGTCCATGGACCGCTCAATTCCATCAACCCCGCCGAAAGTGCCCGATTTGAGCTCTTTTCCATTCTCGTAGTTGGGAACATAGCCGTAGAACCCAACGACATGTGCGAGCAATTGACCCTCGGGATAAATGCGCTCGAAATCCTGCTCAAAAACGACCCCGCGCACATTGGCTTCCGCGAGAGTCTTTGCCTCTTCGAGTGTCTTGAGCTTCTCGGGCTTCCACTTGTCTTTGCCGGTTAGCGCGCGAACGCGTTCGATCTTCGCGGCAATCAATGCTGTTTCCAGCTCGGACGCCTGGCTTTCGGTGATCTTCTTTTTGACGATCACGTAGCGGTTCAGCTTCTGTGCTCCGGGTTCCGGCTCAAGTTTCGCCCTGACCTCCGCAAATTTCAGCCCTAGCGATTTGGCGAGAATTGCAGCCACACGATCCCGGTCATCAAACTTCACTTTCTTGACTCCGTTTTTATCTTCGGGCTCAAGTTCATAGAGCAACGAAGTGTCAGCGATGACGTTTTTCAGAGGCACGTTCCGCGCAAGTGCGACCCCGTTCGTATCGCTAATCTCTCCGCGCCGGGCAAAGATTTTGGCGCTGCCTTCGTAGGCTTTGCAGGCCTTGGCGGAGATTTCGCTGTTGTCGTCGATAGAAAGATGCACGAGCCTTGCAGACAGGCAGGTGAACGCGATGCCGAAGCACCCGCATGCAACCATCGCTCGTGTCTGCAACGACATCAGCGCTTTCCCCCTGTATCATCCGCGGGCTTTTTCCCCGGAGGCGTATCGCGGCTTGCGATGAACGAGACCCCGTCCTTCCACGCGACGAGCTTGTCATTGCGGTTTCCGTAAATCACGTCCTTATCTTCCATAATCTTGCGCAGCTTCATGGTGCCCTCGGCCTGCTTGCGCTCGAGCTTGCTGAGCGACGTAAGGCCATCGATCTCCGCCTTCAGATCTTCATTGCTGATCTGCAGGCGGGCGAGCCGGACTTCCATCTGCTTTACGGTTTTTCCCCCGTTAAAAACGGCGTACTTTACCATGAGGAACTTGATTCCGAATCCGACGAAGCATGCGGCTACGCAACACCCGATGACCCAGGCGGCGATTGGCAGTGATTGTTTGGTCGTTTTATAGCGATTGGACATGGTGCGTTAGTTCTGTGAGATACGCTCTGCCACGCGGAGCTTCGCGGAGCGGCTTCTCGGGTTTGTGTGTTGCTCCAGCTCACCAGCCACCACTGGCCGGTTGGTGATGAGGCGAAATTGATAGAGCGGATTCTTGCGCGGCTCGGGCCATTCCGGCCGATCCACGAACTCGACCGCACGTTCCTTGAAGAAGTGCTTCACCCGGCGGTCTTCCCCGCTGTGGAAGGTGATGATGGCGATTCGTCCGCCCGGAGCCACCACGCGAGTGAACGCGTCGAGCCCGGCTTCCAATACTTCCATCTCACGATTCACGGCGATCCGAAGTGCCTGAAATACACGCGTCGCTGGATGCACCCGGCTTTTCTTGGGAATCACAGTCGATACGAACTCTGCAAGCTGAAGGGTGTGGGTGAATGGCGTGCCCACCCGCTCGCGCACGATTCGCGAAGCGACGCGACGCGCGGCCGGCTCATCACCGAGGTCGCGGAAGATCGTCGAGAGCTGCTCTTCGCTCGCCGTATTCACGAGGTCAGCCGCAGTCACCGGGTTGAGCGGGGACATCCGCATGTCCAACGCGCCGTCCCGCTGAAATGAAAAGCCGCGCTCCGGCGTGTCGAGCTGATGGGAACTCACGCCGAGGTCTGCGAGAATCGCATCCACTAAAGAGATGCCGCGCGCCTTCAGCACGTTCTCGATCTCGTGATAGCTGGCCTGGACCGCTGTAAATTGTTCACCGTAGCCCTCGAGTCGCTCATTGGCATGCGCGAGCGCCTCCGGATCCTGGTCGATTCCGATGACACGGGCGCCGGCCTGCAGGAGCGCTTCGGTGTGTCCGCCACCGCCAAGCGTGCAGTCCACGATGATTTTCCCGGGTTCGGGCGCGATATGCTCCACGACTTCGGAGAGCAGTACGGGCAGGTGGTAACCGTGCGCGTGTGGATCGGCGGGCATATAGAATTCCTCCGGGTCGATGGTTGCGAAGAGCGGTTGTGCGACATCGAAGATCATCCGTCGTAGCCCTCCATGAGAATTTTGGCGCGCGTGCGGCGCGGTTCGGAAATCGCGTCGTAACGCGCCTCGTCCCAAATCTTGAACTTCACGGTCGCCCCCACGAGCACCGCGTTCTTTTTCGTGTCGATCCCAACGAGCTTCGCCCAATCGGATGGCAATGTAAGGCGACCGGCGCTGTCGATTTTCACCCGCTCGGTCGTTTTTCCCCACTCCTCCTGGACTTCCTCACGATCCGCACCTGGAAGCGTGTCCGACCACGCGAGGAACCGCTCCTGCTCGACCTGCGGCAGCACCACTAAGTGGTCCTTTTTAACCCGGATATAAAACACCTCCCGCTCCGCGAAACGCCATGCAGACGGCACGGTCACGCGCCACTGCGCGTCAACCGCGTTGCGGTATTCGCGAGTGAAAACGGACTTCTCTGTTGGTGTGTTTGCGGACATGGGCGGCTTGCGGACTTTTGGGAAAGTCCAACTAAGTGCCCACTAAGTGCCACTAAATCCTACTAAACGTCAAGAACTACGGAGGTCCATTTTCACTAAAAATGAAGATATTTTCCGACCTTCTGCCATTTTCGCTGGGAAGAAGCGTAGGCACGCCGCCGAAACCTCTAAAACCGCCCGGAGTTCGCCCGGCGGTTCTTTTCTGAAAAATGAAGGTATTTTCGTGCATCGGTAAATGTAGGGCGACACTACCATTCACCGGCCAAAAAAGCGAGCAGTGGTTTCGAATCGTCGTCCCAATCCGGAATTCGATCTTGGAGAAACCGACCGGCTTAGCCGATGGTGCGCAGGTCGATGCGATTGCTGATCATAAACTACGAATTTCCGCCACTGGGAGGTGGCGCGGGAAATGCCACCGCGTGCCTCGCCAGCGAATGGACGCTCGCAGGACATTCAGTCGAGATTTTGACCGGCGGCTTCCGCGGACTTCCGGCCCGGGAGGAACGGGACGGCTACACGATTCGCAGACTCCCGACTCCCCGTGCGGAACAGGGGCAGTGTTCGGTTCCCGAGATGTGCACGGTTATGGCGGCGTCCTGCATTGCTGCGGTTTTCGGGCCAAAACCGGATCTCGTTATCGCCTTTTTCAGCATCCCGGGAGGCCCCGCAGCATGGCTGCTGAATCTGCTACGCGGCGTGCCTTACATCGTCTCCCTTCGCGGCGGCGATGTGCCGGGATTTGACACCAGGAATCTCAAGGCACTTCACGACATCACAAATCCTCTCACCTCGCTGATTTGGCGAAACGCGATTGCCGTCGTGGGCAACAGCGCAGGGCTCTGCCAGCTCGCGCAGAACTTCATTCCGGGCCTCGCAGTGCCCGAGATTCCAAACGGCGTGGATACCTCCCGGTTTTTCCCGGCGACACGCCGTGAGGACGGCACCTGCGAGTTGCTCTTCGTCGGCAGGCTCGCTCCACAGAAAGGCGTGCATATTCTACTCCATGCGCTCGCCCTCATTCCCGAAGGATGGCGACTTCGAATCGCCGGCGACGGTCCGGAGCGCGAGCGTTTATCGGCACTGGCGGCGACTCTTGGCCTTGCGGACCGGGTACGATTCCTAGGATGGACGCAGCGCGATGCACTGCCGGAGCTGTACCGGAGCGCGGATATTTTCGTCTTCCCGTCGTACGATGAAGGAATGCCGAACGTAGTTCTAGAGGCGCTCGCGAGCGGCCTGCCGATCGTGGCTACGCGCATCGCTGGAAACGACCAGCTTGTAACGGATGGAGAAAACGGAGCGCTCGTTCCGGCGGGCAATCCAGCGGCGTTTGCCCATGCACTAATCCCCGCAATCGCGAGCCGCACGTTGCGGATGTCGATGGGCGAATCGAGCCGGAGAATTGCAGTGGAGCGCTTTTCGTGGGCCCGCTCGGCAGCGGCTTACGAACGCTTGTTTCCCGCGTAATGGCGCTATGTCAATGCCCTGCGCCCGGCGTGCCTTGGATGGCGATTTCGCGATAGAGGTTGTAGCCCACTGGACCGTCCGCAAACTCAAACCGCAGAGCCACGACACCGCGCATCTTGCTGCTTGAAGCGATGCTGACTTCCGTGGAACCGGATTTCGCCGGGAGCTTCACAGTCTCGACCAGATTGAACTTCGATGGTTCGTGTGCGGTTGCGGCGAATAGCTTGAATGCCTGGGACGCTCGGGCATCGCTGTGGCCCGCAAATGTGCGGATTTCCGAGAGATCGTATCCGCCGTGGCCTTTGGTCGTGTCGAGCGTGACAGTGAGCGTGTCGCCCTTTCCGTAGCCGCGGAAAGTTTTGCCGTCGTCCAGCGTGGCGGCTTGTGCGGAGCCGTTTCGCGTGGTGCCGTTGAACAGCGCGCTGGCATCGCTGCCGCCGCCGGGATTGCTCGCTTTGTCCTCGGTCTTTGCGATGGCGATTCGGAATTTCGGGATGCGAGCTTCGAAGCCGTCGAGCGCCGCATTCGTTCGCGGATCGACTTGCGACGGAGCCTCGATAATGAGCACGCCCTTCATCACCCGCCAGTGGCCGGGGAAGGTGCAGAGATACGGATACTCGCCCGGTTCTTTCGGTGCATCGAATGTGAGTTCCGCCTTCGTGTTTGGCGCGACGAGCGGCGTAGCGAAAAGGACTTTCGGCGAAACGGGAATATAGTTTTGTGCCATGCCGTTCGGGTCCGCCGCGAGTTTGTCTGCGAGCGCTCCGACTTCCTCCTCAGCACCGCGCGCAAGAAGCACGAAGTTGTGCATCATGAGGTCTGGATTGTCGAAAATAAGCCGCACTTTTGCTCCCGCTTTCGCCCGCAGTTCGCGGGGCGCGAAGATCATCTGATTTGGCACTGCCTGCACTCGCAGTGCCTTCCCGAGCGTGGCGTTTATTTTCTCCCACTCTGCGGAAAATGCGGCGAGCTGCGCGTCATCGGATGCGGGTCGTGCGCCGGTGAGTTTTTCGCCGATTGGGCTAAATAGATAGACCGCAGGCGGACCGGCGCGGAGTTTGCGATACGTGATTTCGAGCGTGTTCAGTCCAGGCTGTAGCTCGAGACGGGCCTGCTGTTCGCTGGTCCACTGTGAATCGAATGACAGCACTTGCACTCCGTTGAGCGATACGTCGAGAAAGCTGTGTCGCAATGCAAGCACGGCGGGCTGCGCGGCATCGCTGTGGATGAAAGTCTGATAGACGCCTTCGCCGAGATTACTCCATTTCGCGAGCAATGCGTCCTTCGGGATTTCGAGCACGGGCACGCTGTTGGCAAGCCGCGGTACAGTGCCAGCGGAAAGGTCCGCGAGCATCTGTTTCACGCTCGCGTTTTGTTCGCCGTGGAATGCGTGGACGAGTTTATCCACGGCTGGAAATGCAGGACGCAAATGCGCGATGGCATCGACAATTTCCATGCGCACGCGGGGATGCGGGTCGGCGGCGACGCTTTCCAAAAGGACCGCGAAATCCGGCAGCCGCGCCGCTTGCAAACGGACAAGATGCACCGCAGCGGCGCGATGCATTGGCGATTTCGATTTCAGCAATGCCGCGAGCAAAGCAGGCCGCGTTTCGCCAAGACCCTCGCACACGAAGAGCGATTCGAGCACCGACTGATCGTCGTCCATTTTTCCTGCCGCCCACGCATCCACGGCAGCCAGCGCGGGCTTGCCGAGTTTGCGTAATTCGATGCGCACGTGATGCCTCACGATGTCCTGCGGATGCGTGAGCAGCGCGCACAACTCGGACGCGCTGCGACCTTCAATCGCCGGCCAGTCCTTGACCGCCGGCTTCGCATCATACGTGACCCGCCAGATGCGACCTTTCGTGTGATTCCACCGCGCATCGCGCATCGGGTTTTGTGCATGGCCGATGATCGCGCTGGAAAAATCCGACACGTAAAGCGCGCCATCGAATCCGAAATTCATATCCACCGGACGGAACGCCGGGTTCTGCGATGAAACCAAATCCAGCCGGTCACTGCCTCGTGCCGCGCCCTGGCTGAAGTCGCATTTTGTGAGCGACACCACGTAGGGCCCGAGCAGTACGCCGTTGGCGATTCCCTGCTGATACTCGTCGGGGAAGTTCGGGCTGGAGATGCTCGCGGCTCCGCTGCCTTTGCCGTAGTCGAGGAGCTTTCCGTGGGCATACGCTTGATAGACGCCAAGCGGCGTCCATGTGAGTTGCAGCCCGTCGAGCACGTCGCCACCGCCATACATTTGGAAAACGTTTCCCGTGCGATCAAACGTCACGCGCCACGGATTCGGCGTGAGGCTCTGCCACTCCGTTTCGATCCGTCCAGTGCGCATGTTCTGGCGATACGTCGAAGAATCAAATCCCCGATGAACTCCGAACGGCGTTTCGAACTGCGAGCGATGGAAAACTCCGTCGGAAAACCACACGCCGCCCGTCGGGTCCGTCGCCACCATTCCGCCGTGATGCGAGTCTGTGACATCCAGCCCGCGGAGAGCCTCGGTCTTTGTGTCCGCGCGACCATCGCCGTCCGTATCGCGCATCAGCCAATGGCGCGATTGCTCGCTAATGAGCGCGCCGTTTTCGGTAAATGCGATGCCATCGAGCGCGTCGAAGCCGCCCGCAAAAGTCGCGCATTTATCAGCCTTTCCGTCGCGGTCGGTGTCTTCGAGAATGATGATTTTGTCCTCCTGCGGCTGGCCGGGAACGGTGTGGGGAAAGCTCGGCATCGTCACCACCCACAGCCGTCCGCGGGCGTCGAACGCAATCTGCACCGGTGCCCGAAGCTCGGGAAATTGCTCCTCGGAAGCGAAAAGATTCAGCGAGTATCCCGGCGCGACTTTCAGCTCCGCCTGCATCTCCGTGGGCGACTTCACCGTCCCGACTCCGCTGTTCGAGCCGCCCTTTGTCACCGGCGGCAAAGGCGCGAGCGCGATGAACGGAAGGTCCGCGAACTTCACGCTCTCGCTCGCTGCGACCTGATGCACGAGCGCGTCCGCTTTCGAAATGCGCTCGAGATAAAGCGGCAGCTCCGCAGCACGTTCGTGCGGACGCTTCCGCTGCCCGTAGTAAAGGATGCCGTTTTTCGGACGCACGACTTCCGCAGTGTAATATGCAAGCTGCGAAGCCGCTGCTGCGACCTCTTTCACACGCGCGGCGTCCGTCTTCGCTGCTGCGTCTCCCGCAAGCGCCGTGGCGATAACGATAGCCATCTCGCGATTACCCGCATCGTTCAGATGAATCCCGTTCGTCGTCAGCGGCGACTTGCTTTTCGCGTACGCCGCCTCGCTCGCAGCGAATAAGTCCACAAACAACGCGCCACGCTGCTTCGCGGCATCCGCCAGCGCATCGGCGTAAAGCTTCACCACCGCCGACCGCGCGGAATCGCCCTCAGTCGCGATGGGCGAGAGAATCACAAATTTTGCCCCTTTATGCAGCCGCGCCAATTGGTCCAGATATCCAGAGAGCGCGGACCGAAATGCGGGCAATCCAGCCGCCCCTGCAAATGACTCATTTCCCCCGTATCCCAGCACGACCACATTCGCGGGCCACTCCGCGAGCAGGTCTTTCATGTGCGCGGCGTAGCCCTCCGCGCGCAGACGATTGGATACTTCATCGCCGGTCCACGCGAGGCTGCGAAAATGAACATTCTTCCCACGAGTCGCTAGTTGCACCCGCGCCTCCGTCTCGCCGTGCTCCAGCAGTCTTTCCACCATGGCATTGCCGTAGAAAAGGACGGTATCGTCCGGCTGAAATGCAATCTCTGCACGCACTGCGGACACAGCAAGAACGCCGACTACAGCCTGATGGAATAGGAAGGAAACCCGCTCGGATGATGACAACATTCGCAGTTCATGTCGGTTCAAAGCGGGACATGCAATGTCTGGTTTTTCACCCGACGATGCGTCATCAACTTTTGGTTTTCATGCACGATCGGTTCTGCTTTGGTGGATGGTTTTGCACTATGAAATACATCGCCGTCTCTCTCCTTTACGCATGCACCGCCGCTGTCGCCGCGAAAGCTCCCGTCAAAAACGAACCGTTCACGGTACGCCCCATACTCACCGCAACGGTGCTGCCCGAGGCGGTGCTGCCTATCACCGTCGATGCGCGGCAGTGGGGAGTTTTCACGATCGCGGAGATTCTTCCGCATGGCAGCGCAGTGAAAAAGGACCAGATTCTGGTGCGCTTTGATGACGAAGACTATTTGAAGAAGCTCCGCGATGCAGAGTCCGCCGCCGCCGCCGGCAAGCTCTCGCAGGCCAATGCGGAGGCCGAATTCATCACGGCGGAAAAGTTTTTGCCCATGCAGTTGCAGGCCGCGAGAATCAAGGCGGAGGAGGCGGCGGAAGCGTGGGAGTATTTCAAAGCCGTCCGTCGCGAATCAGACGTCACGCGGGCAAATCTCATGCTGAAGCAGTCGGAGCTCCGGCTGGATACGGAGCGCGAGGAACTCAAGCAATTGGAGAAGATGTACAAGGCCGACGACCTGACCGAAAACACGGAGGAGATCGTGATGAAGCGCCAGCGCGAAAGCGTGAAGGCCGCAGAGATCAGTCTGGAACTCACAAAGCTCAGCCATAAACGACAAATGGAGGTTTCGCTGCCGCGAGAGGCCGTGGCGTTGGAGCGCGATGCACTCTCATCGTCCATCACGATCAAGGAGCAGGAACAGAGCATCCCGCGCAGCCTGAAACTCAAACGCATGGCGCTTGAGGACGCGAGGGTTGCCGCAAAGCGCGGCGCAGAGAATCTCGCAAAGCTCCAGTCCGAGAAGCCGATGTTTGTCATCAAGGCTCCCGCAGACGGCTATTTTTATTACGGCAATATCCAGGACGGACGCTGGTCCCCCGGAGATCCTGCGAAAGCGCCCGCAGTCCTCGTCCCGGTCGCCACACGCCGTCCGTTTGCGGTGGTCGTTCCGAACACTGCGACGATGGTTCTCGAGTCCACTGTGGATGAAGCGACCGCGCGCTCCCTTAAGGCGGAGATCCAGGGTTTTGCGAACTTCACCGGACGTGCGGACATTTCCTTTCCTGTGAAAGTTTCCAGCGTCTCTCCGACTCCGGGCATCGACGGGCGCTACCGCGTCACCCTCAGCGGGCAATATCCCGCAGACATCCCGCTGGTGGCAGGCGCGACCGCATCCGCCCAAATCATCGCCTACCACAAAGATGCCGCGCTCACGGTCCCGGTGAAAGCATTGAACCCCACGAACGACGGAGGTTGGGAAGTGGAGGTGGAAGAGAGCGACGGGAAAACCAAGCGCGTGCCGGTAAAGCGCGGCATGACCTCGGGCGATAAAGTGGAAATCCTCTCCGGACTCACGCAGGATCAATCGGTCGTAACGCCCGGCGCATGAGAACGTTGATTTGCGCCACGCTTCTCGCGGGGACTATCGCGCTGATGGCGGACTCCGCAGTCGTCGATAGCCGCGTGCTCATCCCGAAAGAGCAGGCCACGCTCGCGGCGGTGAATGCGGCAATCACCAAAGGCGTGGACTTTTTGATCGGGAAGCAGAATGCCGATGGATCGTTCGGCGGCCCCACCCGCACAAAAGGTCTCAACATTTATGCACCACTCCCCGGCGCGCAGGACGCCTACCTCGCAGGGACGAGCGGCCTCGCGATTTCCGGGCTTGTCGATGCGCATGATTCGCGCCCGGAAGTGAAGGCGGCGATCGACAGGGCCGAAAAGTGGGCGCTCGCCAAATTGCCGGAACTGCGACGAGCCGATCCCACCACGACTTACAACGCCTGGGGTCATGCCTACGGCTTGCGGGCGATTTCGCGCCTGTATCAATCCGCTTCCGGAGACGTGCCCCGGCAGGCGGCGCTCAAGTCGCTAGCGCAACAGCAGATCGGGCTCGCCGACCGTTACGAATACCTGAACGGCGGCTGGGGCTACCTTCATATATTTGAGGAATTGCACACGCAAAAGCCGAGCGGCATCACCACATCCTTCACCACTGCGAGCGTCCTGCTGGCCATGCACGAAGCGAGAGAAACGATGGGCATCACTCTCGATTCCAAAGTCGTAGCGACTTCGCTGGATTCGATTCGGCGCCAGCAGTTCCCCGATTTCACCTACGCCTACTCACACAGTCACCGGTTTGCCCCGCAAAGCGAAATCAACCGCCGGAATGGCTCGCTCGGTCGTTCGCAAGCGTGCAACGCAGTGCTCCGGGCATTTGGCGATCCGAAAATGACCGACTCCGTGCTGACGACCTGGGCCGACAACTTTATCCAGTTTGAGCACTGGCTCGACTATGGCCGCAAGAAGCCGGTTCCACACGAATCCACATTCAAGATCGCAGGATACTTCTACTACTACGGGATCTATTATTTCACGGTATCCGCGCGCTATCTTCCAAAGGAAAAGCAGCGCGAACTGGCCCAATCCCTCGCGAGGGTCATCCTCACCCGGCAGGAGAAAGACGGATCGTGGTGGGACTATCCGCTCTATGATTACGGCCAGTCCTACGGAACCGGCTACGCTCTGATGTCGCTCAAATGGTGCCGCGACGCCATGAGCGATCCTCTCAGCCAGTGACCGGCGACGGACGGCCCGAAATTCGCGTTTAGAAAGTGCAAATTGTCCGGCTTCAGTCCAACGTGCCGGAAGTCCAATTGTCGCCAACAACTCCAAGTCCACGCCGCCGCACGCGCGCTCCTACTGCAAAGCCTCAGCTTCCCGCTGTGTCTCCGCCGCGCGTTTTACCGCTGGGGATTCCACCGGGGGTGAGGCCCCGCCGTCCTTCGGGAAATGGTTTCCGCTTTAAGTCACTGCTCCCACATGTGGGGCTCGTTTTGCTCCTGCTCGGTTTGTGGTTCGCGATTCCGCGAAAGCCGCGTGAGGCGGCTCCCGGAGATATGGAATCGCAGGTGCCGGTGATCGTCGTGGATGCAGGTCACGGCGGGCACGACAGAGGGGCGACTCGAAGCGGCATGTTGGAGAAAGACCTCGCACTGGACACTGCACTTCGGCTTGAGCGCCTGCTGATTGCCCGGGGCTTCAAAGTGGTGATGACACGGCGTGACGATCGGTTTCTTGCGCTTTTTGAACGATCACAAATCGCCAATCAAATCCCCCGTGCATTGTTTGTCAGTGTTCACTTTAACGACAACGCGACCGCGAGCGGGGAAGGCGTGGAGACGTTCTATGCATCGGAAAAAGTCGTCGGTTCCAACACGGGCTTTTTTGCAAAACGAGTCGAACCGCCCCCATCTGATAACGGCGCAGGCTTCGCGCAAGCCGTCCAGCAGTCCCTTGTTTCGCGACTAGGCGTCGTGGATCGCGGTGTAAAAAGCCGCCCGCTCGCGGTCGTGCGGCACACACGCTGCCCTGCGGTCTTGGTGGAAGGCGGATTTATGAACAACCCCGTCGAGGCCCGCCGGTTGAAGGACACCGGCTACCGCGAGCGACTGGCGACGGCTATCGCAGAAGGCGTCGCATCCTATCACCGGAGCCGGGTGCTGGCGGCCGCGCCGGCGCAAGCCGCGCGATAGAGCCTGATGCTCTGGAGGCCATAAGAATGAGGGGGAAAGCAGGACTCGGCATTGGGTGAGTTCTGCGGCACGCTTAGAAAGATACCTGTAAGGCTTTGAGGTAGGCGGGCGAAAAAAGTGTGTCGGAGCCCGGCGCATGTGTTTCCCTTTTGACTAAGCTCACTGCGCTAGAAATCGCTTGTCACAAGGGCATTCCTCGCCATGTTGAACGCTTGCGAAATGGGCCGCGCAATTTCTCGAAACATGCGCGCAAGAGCCTGCTTACTCCACCGAATATCACTCCAATGAACAAACTCCTTCTAGCACTCATCCTCTCCTGCGGCGTCGCCCTGGCCGAACAAGTCGTAATCACCGAAGTGATGTACAATCCTCCCGCAGGTAAGCCGGAGTATATCGAAGTCCAGAATCTTACCAGTAATCGGCTGGATATGGCGCAGTGGCGGATGAAGGATGCGGTGGACTACACGTTTCCGGCGTTCGCGGGGAACGCAGCGCATTTCCTGAATGAATACGAGCGCATCGTCGTGAGCTCGGCGGACCCGGCGGCGACGCGTGCGGCTTATCCCGCGATCCCGCCATTTATCCGCGTGTTTGGACCGTGGTCGGCGACTACGCAGCTCGATAATTCGGGTGATCATATCATTTTGGAAGACGCGGCGGGGGCGAGGCTTTGCGAGCTGAGTTACGCCGACGGCGGGAAGTGGCCGGTGGCGGGCGATGGCACGGGACATTCGATCATCGTCATCAATCCGAATCGCAAAATCGACGACTGGCGAAATTGGAAGTTGAGCCCGCGCAACGGCGGTTCGCCGGGAAATCCGGAAATCACCGTGGCGGAGGAAGTCGCTCCCGGAAGCTCGGACCTCGGCGTGGTCGATTTCATCACGCCCGTAAATTATACGAGCAACTGGAAATACTGGCGCGACCCGGCGGACCCGGATGGCGCGAATCCCGAAGGAACCTGGAAGGGCACTACATTCAACGATGCGGCTTGGGCCTCTGGAAATGGGTTCCTCGGTCATGAGCCGAGCGGCGGTCCGCTTCAAACCGCGATTCAGACTTCATTTGCGACCGGATACGTTTCGAGCACTCTCACATACTATTTCCGCACGACCTTTAACTGGACCGGGCCCACGACCGGCACTGCGTTTGTGATCGACCAATATGTGGATGACGGCGTGATTTACTGGCTCAACGGTCAGGAAATCAAAGGCCCGAATCTCGGGCGCGTTCGCATGAATGCAGGGGTTGCAGCTCACGGGACAATCTCCGCCGGACTGCCGGGAGCTGGAGATGCAATCGATGAACGCGACGCGGTAACCGGTTCGGTGGATGGGCAGTTGGTCTCCGGCACGAATTACCTGAGCGCCGAGGTGCATCAGGGCAGCACGGGCAGCAGCGATATCTATTTCGGCGCACGCTTGAAAATCGGCACGCCTCCACCTGCGGGCGTGGTGATTAATGAAGTGAAGCCTGCGGCGGCGGCGGGCGGCGGCTTTGTGGAGTTTTACAATCCGACCGGCGCGGCGATTGATCTGAATGGATTCTATCTCACGGACACGGCGGCGAACCTCACGAAATACCAAATCACCAGTTCGCTCGTGGTGCCGTCGCTCGGCCTCGCAACCATCGGATATTTCGAGTCGAATCTCGGCATTGCGAACCCCGCGACAATCATCCTCACGCGGCCCGATGGGAGCACGAAGCAGACCGGCGTGTCGCTTTCAAATCCTCCCGTGGACGGACGCAGCATCGGGCGGAAGCCGACGGGCGGCTCGCAGTTTTACTACTTCGCGTCGCCGACACCGGGTGTGATCAACGCGGGCGTGCTTGCGGGAAATATTGCGCTCAAATTGAGCGAGGCGCATTTCGGTGTGACTGGCGTGGATTGGGTGGAGTTTGGAAACACTGCGAGCACGGTGTTTAGCGGCGCGGGTTACTTCGTCGCTTCGAAAAAGGACTTCTCGGACAAAGTCGCGCTCCCGGCGTCGATTGGAGCAAATGGGTTTGCGAGTGTGACGGTGAATTTCGCGACGGACGGTGGCGGCGATGTGGATCTCTATTTGATCGATGCGGCGAACAACGTGGTGGACAGCGTCGAACTCACGCGCCGCGCGGGCCTGGATTCCGTGCAGCGTTTTCCGCTTACCTCGCCCGAATGGCACAATACTGCTGCGTCCACTCAGGATGCGGCAAACAGCCCTGTGCTGCACGACGAAATCGTGATCAACGAAATCATGTTCGGGGCACCGTCGGGGCATGACCAAGGGCAGTTTATCGAACTCTACAACAAGAGCGCCGGGCCCGTCGTGCTCACGGGTTGGCGGCTTGTGGATGGAATGGATTACAGTTTCCCGAGCGGCACTACGCTCGCAGCGGGCGCATATTTACTGGTGGCAAAAGACCCCGCATACATCACGGCGAATTACGGCGCGGTGGGGAATTTGTTTGGTCCGGCGAGCGGCAGTTTGCGGAAAAGCGGCGAGTTTATCCGGCTGGAAGACGAGCGCCGCAATCTCGCGGACTCGGTCGATTACCGCGTGGGCGGACAATGGCCGAGCGAGACGGGCGGAGAAGGCAGCAGCCTGGAGTTGATTCATCCGAGCATGGACAACAGCCAGCCGAGCAGTTGGCGCGCGAGCGACGAGAGCAATAAGGCGACGTTCTCAAGCTACACTTACACCGGATTTTACCGCGAGTTGCGCGGCATACCGAGCGGGCAGCCCACCGACAGCCGCGAACTTCTGCTCAATCTCGTGAGCGATGGTCACGTTGTTCTGCGCAATATTTCATTCGCGGCGATGACTGCGCCGGGGACAAATTTGCTGACGACCGGCACCACGACTTCGCATACGGGCAGTAGCGCAAATGGCTTCCACTGCACGGGCACGCACTGTTTGAGCGACACGCTCGCAGATGGCTTCCACCTCATCAGCGTGGGCTCCGGCGATACGAAGGCAAACAAAGTCGAGGTGGACATTCCAAGCCTCACACCAAACACGAACTACACGCTTTCGTTTGAGGCACGCTGGGTTTCCGGAATGCCGCTGATGGTCGCGCAGACTTGGGACCGGAGCTTTGGAAAAGTATTCCGATTCGATATGCCGAACAATCTCGGCACGCC